>NZ_DDDQ01000096.1:0-23870 GCF_002336325.1 Roseivirga sp. UBA1976
GCTCTGCTAAAACATCTGGATCAACGGGGGCTAGCTCCACAAGCATTCAGTAATGAACTAGCTACTTTGAAGAAACAACTCGCTGGCGACACCAAACCTTCACAAATCAGAGCATTTTATAATATGCTCACTGACCGTTTGCGAAAAAAACATGGCCTCACCGTACCGCACTTTTACAGAAACCTGTGGATGGGTATTGGAATGGGCGTATTCGGTGTTCCCTTGGGCACAGTCTTCTCTTCACTACTCAATAATTTCGCATTCGTTGGAATAGGTATACCCGTTGGCATGAGCATAGGCATGGCCATTGGTATACAAAAAGATCATCAGGCCTTGGCCGAAGGTCGCCAATTGAACATTTAGCCTGGTGTGGGCATATTGTAGTAGAAGCGCTCATGCTCCACCAGGTTATTTTTCCACTGCTTTACAGAGACCTGCTCCATCTTTATTCTGTTCCCGTCCATGAAGGTCACATCTATCCAGGTTTCTGTAGCGGTTTGCCCGGTTTCTTCGTTGGCGGTCAGTGCACCTACTCCACCACCATGTACTTCTTTTATCATGGCTAAAAACTGCTCTTGTCTCTTTCTGTTGGCAGCTTTGCCTTCAAATACATCGCCATTGCCCTCATGCATGACCACTTCATCGGCATAAAACTTATCAAAAGCTTCAAGTAACTGGCCTCCTCCGGCCATTTGCTGTAAGTCTTGCTCTAATTGTAAAACACTCATGGTTATATTTTTAACGTTCAAGGGCCATTCTCCTGGCTCGTAAAATCACCTACTCTCAATAAGTCAGAACCAGTTCACAGAAGAAAAGGCCCTCACGGTTGTAACCGGTAATTTGCGCTCATACAAAAAGTAAGGTCCGTTGTGATAAGTTAAGCAATTAACCGCAGCTGCTAAGCTTTTATTCTGCTTTTGAAATTTCTTTAGGCGAAGCGCATGGAACTGATACAGGGGTAAGTGTAGGTTATGCACCTCGCCACCATGCAGAAATAACTCATTAATTGGAACCCAAGACCATGTAAAGATTCAAAGGTTAGTAGCTTCTATACAGAGAGCTTCGGTTGAAATGTAAAGGCAATAAAAAAGCCCCTTTCGGGGCTCCTTTATTTACCTTTTCGGTAATAATCCACAATTATATCTCTCACTGAAACGCGCTGGTGATTGAAACTTTGTGAACTTCTTTCTTGATGCAAGCCTGCACCCGTTTTAACCTTGTTGGCGTTAGACTCGCTCATTTGACTAGACTTTAATACCTCCATTAGTTTACCTTACTTACAAAATTCTAAACTGCCCGTCAGGCTGAATCTCCATTTCCGATTGCAATATTATGCAATCGTTTGCATTATCCAAAAAAGCTTAGGCCCTTTTTTACAATTATTTAATGGAGAAAATCGGGGCTTAACAACAATTATACACCGCAGGTCAAGCACACCCTACTTTTGGCACTTACTCTTCTTCATTGCCTTGTCCAAAGCTGATCCTAAAACCATTGAGATCATATAAATCAAAATCGGTCATTCCATAGTCAGACTTCACCAGCTCACTCACTTTCAGTCCTTTTGACTTGAACTCCCGGTAGAGCGATTCGACATTGCGAACAAAGACATAAAGCGTGGGGTGTACCCGCTGCAACTGAAAGTCTGTTGGTGCCTCCGAAAAATGAATAACCAGTTGGTCTCTTTTAAGAATAGCATAGGTAACCGGGGTTTCCCAGGTGAACTCCACTGTAAACCTCAATTTATCTTCATACCAGGCAATGGTTTCTTCTATATTGGTTACGGGCACCACAGGCGCAAAATGATCCAGAAAAGGTTTATCCGGCTTCATTTGATTGCTGATTTAAATAGGCCATTATAATATCTCGCACATCGTTCTTTACCTGGCCAAAAGCCTCCGGGTTACTAGCCGTATCTTCATAGTTTTTGAGAAACTCGAGGTTGGCTTCTCCGCCACCCATTACAAATTGAGGTAGCGCTAACACATATTGCCTGGCCGGGTTTAGGAGCTCTCCTTTAATGTACCATTTACCTTCTCTCTTTTCTGCATTGGCCAACTGCAGGTAACCTCCCAACCCCACATTGGTTACGGTGCCTGTTTCAAGCACTCGCTCAATCACAGAGCCATTGAGTTTTACCAGCGATATTCCTCCTCCAAAAGGGAAGGAACGCAGGATATCGTACTCTGTTATGATACCTGTAAGTTGGTCGTCTAACCGAATGGAACCGGAGTTAAGAATGGCCAAATCGGCCTCTGGGGCAACATATAAAAAGGATTGGGCTGTTAGTATAGGATAGTTAGTAGGGCGGTATCGAATACTGCTTTCTCGGCCATCGAGTGTATCGGTCGTGGTCATTACCACCGCATCGGGAGTATAGCCCATGCCGGCCATACTTTCATTGCCAATAGCCACCCATTTGTCTACTACCGCCTTCACTTCCGGATCTTCCTCCACGGTATCATCAATAGTTACCAGTTCCGACAGAATGTCGGTTACTTTAGTGGCCTTATTGTAAGTGATTCGGTGCACGTATACGGTTTTAGCATTGGCATCGGCCTTGGTCAAAATGGTATTACCTATAACATACTTCATATTGGTATGATCGTGCCCTCCTAAAATGAGGTCTAACTCAGGCACAAAATACCTGGCCAATGAGTCATCCATTTCTTCTTCCAGATGTGTAATAGCCACCAGCACTTCTGCCTGATCCTTCACTTTTTCATACGTGGATTTTATCGACTCGTATTTATCGGTATACCCCACATAAGAGGCTTTATTGAACGGTACCGTTGACCCAAAAAAAGCCACATCAACTCCATTTATACTGTACATGACATGGTCAGGAAATGGCTGTCCTTTTTGCTTCCAGTCAGTAAGCTTTCCGTCTACTCTATGAAAACAATTGGTGGTGGTCCATTGAAAGTCCGATTCGGCAATTCTTTTTAGGTGTTCTCCTTCCTTAATGTCGTATTCATGGTTGCCGGGTACCACAATATCTACTCCCACAGCATTCATTACTTCCACCATGTGTCTGCCGGCAATTTTCTCCCCCTCATAGGTAAGCGTACCCAACAACGATGGACTCACAAAATCGCCAGAAAGGGTTGTAATTACGTGTGGATTCTCCTGAAGGAGCTGCTTCTTAATGGTAGCCACCCGAGCCATGCCTGCCGATTTACCACCTTCAATAGGTGCTATTTCATAGACATCGTTCATTTGGAGAATAATAAACTCAACCGTTTCACTCTTCTCACAAGAATGAAAGATAAGAGCCAGAAGGGATAAAAGGAGTAACTTTTTCATGACGCTGTGTTTACCGCCAAAAGTTACAATTAAATTATAAACTCAATGATCAATTGGACCCTCCGGGAGAGAATAACCTAAAGAATTCTTGCATGGTAAATTGCTTGGATATGAAAAAAAAGTAATCAGGCGACTCACTTGATCCGGGACCAAGGTTTCTAATTTCAAAGCCGATTTTTGCCCCAATTACCCGCTTCTCAAGAACTGAACCCTGAAAAACATAGAGAAAAGAGTTTTTATTGGAGATATTAGAGGTTAGAGGCGAAACACTTAAGCCGTTGCCACTTGCAGTATTTAAGTCTGACCGAACACTTCTTATCCAAGTGTGACCGATCAACCCGCTTATGACAAAATCGAACCCTTGGGTGACTTTAAAAAGCTTCATGCCTATCATGGCTGAACTCCGGTCTTGAATAAGATTTGCCGTCAAAGTATCCCTTAAAAGAAGGGTATAATTATTCAGGCCTCTAGCTCCTTGACCAACCGCGTCCGTAGTGTCTTGAGGAATAAAACGAACGTTGGCCGAATTGTTAAACTCAACTCTGTCATACTCAAAATTTGCTGTTAAGTAGAGTTTACCTCTGTTGTTTTTATCAAAAGCTCTCAAACGATAATTTATTTTAGCAAAACCCCGGGTAAATTTCTTTTGATATTGTGCACTACTAGTCTCTAAGCCATTAACCATTACTCTCCTATGATTATCTTGAGCTAAGGGCTCTACTCGTAACAGCCTCGATACTCTGTCATTTCGATTAAATATAGTTGGAGAAAATTTACCACTTAGTACGCCAAACTCTGAAGACAAGCGAGACGAAATAACTTGCCCCAAATTGGCATTGAGATCTAGAAATAATGTTGCATCATTCAATCCATCAACAAACTCAAAACTTGCACCAGTAGAAAACCCAAAGAAAACCGAATCCGGATCCAAGGTGTAATCAGAGCCCTGCTTAAAAGTCTGGGCTTTAGCCTGTAGACTACATATACAGATAAAAAGGAAACTAAAAAAAGCGGTTTGAAAGGTTCTTTTCATGACTATAAAGGTTAAGTACTACTCAATGATCAAGCCTTATTTAAGACCTCATATCAAACCAAAAGTCCAGACAATCAATAACTTACTCAATACTACTCAGGTGGTATTATGCATCAATTATTCAGTAATATTTAGTACTTTCATGATCATTACATTCCGGCAAACACCCTCTCACCAAGAATACTCCCTGATAGGTATTGATCAGCGCACTTATGCAACTCAACTTGACACACAAACCAAACCAACCATACCATGAACATTTACAAGACCTTAACCTTCGTGTTTGCCACTCTCCTGGCGCTGGCGGTTATCAGAATACTGGTACCTACAGAAGATGATAAGTTTCTCGATAAGCTTAGTGCCACGCCAAGTCTTCAGCAAAAATTTCAAGGCAGCAGAATCGACCCCGAGGGTACCGGATCACTTATTTCGCTAAAGGAAGCTCAAGACAAAATGAAAGTGTTCAATCGGGAAAACCGAAGAAGCAGCACCGCTGACTCCTTACGAATCACCCCTTTTGCTTTCGCCTTTGGATCGGCTCACTTCGACACGTTGTTTTCTCGAATTAAAAGAATAAATGAAGACATTGGAGATGACCCTGAAGAGAGGGTACAGGGATTGAGAATTTACTTAACCTGGAACATCAAAAATACTCCAGGCCATATAGATCTGCTGGCCGTACCCGTACGAGGCAATGGAAAAGACTTTGTTCAGGTTAACCCTCCCAATTTTTTGGAAGAAGAAGTGGTACTCAACACCTCCGCCCCCTGCCCTAACAATTGTGACCCAGGTAAATAATAATGAATAACTGGGACTACATATTTATTTACTCATCTGTGTTTTCTCCACTTATTCCCATTGGTATTTACCTTACTCAAAAGCATAATGACCGGTTCAGAGTCATTATGCTCTTTGTATTAGTCTCCTTTGCCTCAGACTTACTCTCTATTTATGCGGTAAAGGGCTCTAATTACCTCTTTCTTCATGCCTATGGTTTAGTGGAAGCCATGCTTCTGTTTCTCTTTTTCTACAAAGTACTGGAAAACAGAAGGTGGATTCCCTTCTTGGCTGTATGCTACGGCATTTACTATACCATTAACTCACTGCTTTTTGAAATGGGCATGTTCAATACCATTGGCAGATCTATTGAATGTCTGCTTATTATCTTTCTATGTCTTCGTCTTTTCTATCAGTTTTTCCACAACGAAGAAGACCTGTTTTTGGAAAAATCGCCCTTGTTTTGGATCACCGTAGGTCTTCTCACCTACTTCTCAGGTGCTTTTCTCACCTTTGTGTTTAGTCGGTACATCCTGGTCGATGAGCCTCTGTGGATTCTCCATAACATCTCCAATGTGCTCAAAAACACCTTTATTGCAATTGGCCTATGGAAAATGACACTCAAATAAACTACCAGGCATTTCTAATTCTGGGCACCATAGGCATGTTGTTGCTGGCTTTTGGAGTCACTTTTTTTATTTACTTCTACCAAAGAAAACTCCTCAAGAAAAAAATTGCCTTTCAGGAAATTGAAGACCTTCTGAAACAGCAAGAATTGCACTCGGCCTATACACTATTGAAAGGGCAAGACATGGAGCGTAAGCGTATTTCTCAAGAGTTGCATGACAATCTGGGCAGTCAATTGGTTACTCTAAAAATGTATGCCGACTCTGCAGTTTCAGCTCCATCAACCAACCAAAAAAATGAATTTCTAAGCAAAATAAGTCAACTGGTTGAACAGGCCAGCAACGAAACACGCAAGCTTTCGCACGAGTTAGATTCTGTAGCCTTGAAACACTTTGGCCTTGAAACGGCCATTGCCGACCTAAAATCCACCATAGAGTCGCTTAAGAAAATAAAAATAACCACCTCAGTAATTCTTGAAGACAACCTATCGAGCAATATGGCTTACCAGCTCTACAGAGTAATTCAGGAATTGGTGAATAACACTCTTAAGCATGCTTATGCCGGGCAAATCAGCATAGACATTCACCAAGACGAAAGGCAGCACCTTCACCTTATATATAAAGACAATGGTGTGGGCTTTGACATTGGCAAGGCCAAAAAAGGGATGGGGTTATTGAATATACGATCGAGAATAAACGAACTCTCCGGAGAACTGTACATTCTATCCAATTCCGGAGGAACTTCTATCACCATTGAAATTCCGCTCTATGAAAATTAAAGTATTATTGGCCGATGATCATGCCATTGTTATCGAAGGCCTGAAGGCTGTACTATCGGCACACCCCGAAATTGATGTTTGCGGAGAAGCACACAACGGAAAGGAGGTTCTGGACTTTCTGGATACTCACTATGCCGATGTGGTTGTTTTAGACATTAACATGCCCGTAATGGATGGGCTAACCTGTGCCCGAAAAATCAGACAGAAGCATCAACGTGTTAAAATTATAGTGCTCACCATGTATGCTCAGAAGTCTTTTATTGAAGAAATGCTCAGAATTGGCATAGATGGTTCTTTATTAAAAAGCAATACAGGGCAGGAACTAAAAGAGGCTATCTATCGGGTGCATAGTGGAAAATCGTACTACGATATGGTTCACACCTTTGACGATGCAAGCAATACCGTAAGCCAATACAAACTAGGCGACCGCGAAATAGAAATTATTAAACTCTTGGCCGAGGGGCTCACTAGCACTGAAATTGCCGATAAACTCTTTATTGCCGAAAGCACGGTGAAAACCCACCGTAGAAACATTCTTAGAAAAACAGAATTACACAACACCTCACAACTCATACAATTTGCTCTCAATCAAGGCATTATATAGGATTTAAAGCACCCATTGTGGCATGCCGGGGCTCCTCTGCCACTCGCGGATCATGAATATACCGGAGCTTTCGCATAGAAATAACCTCCAGGCTCAAAAAGTCAAATTCTTCCACAATTTTACCTTCAATAGCATAAATACCCTTTCCCCGAAACGGATACCTGGCTGCAACAGGCGGAAAGTGCGTACTGTCTATAAAGTGGCCCTCACGGTCTATCCAGGTACCAAACTGCATACGCTTGCCACCTGAAGTATTGGTGTTCTTTATGTGCACCAGATACCCCACCATAGTAACTACCTTATTCTTAAACCGCTCCATTTGGCTAACCAAAACCTCTTGTGCCGGCAACTCCTGAAGCAAATCGAAAGGATTACACAACGGAAAACCCAAAAGGTCAATCTGATCAAAAGCATCTTCCAGCCTATCATAGCTTAGAGGAGGTATGCTAAAACGCTTTACTTCGGGGTCGAAAAGCATTTTTACCGGCCGGGTCTTCTTTGCATGACTAAGCTGAAAATGTGCTTCCCACAACAACTCTTTCTTCGACCGTCCGGTAAATCTAAATGCATCAATTCTCACCAAAAGGGTCACTTGTTCCAGAGAAATAGGTACCCGCTTCAAAAAATTATCAAAGCTCATAAAAACCCCATTGGCTGTTCTTTCTTCCAAAATGGCCGCTACAGTAATTTTATCTAAATCGCCAATAAAACCGAGGCCTATGAAAATACTACGCCCATAAATGACACAAAGCTCTTCACTCAAATTTACACAAGGAGGCTGCACATCGCCCCCATGCATATAGGCCTCATGCGCATATAGCTCTACACTATAAAACCCGCCACCATTGTTCATAGTAGCTACCATATACTCCAACGGATAGTGTGCCTTTAGGTACAAACTCTGATAACTCTCTACGGCATAGCTGGCCGAGTGCCCTTTGGCAAAAGCATAACCGGCAAAACTTTCTATTTGACGCCATACATCAGCCGCCAATTCATACGAGTGCCCCTTTTCTTTGCACTTCTCAAAGTATTTATCCCGTACTTTCTGAAACTCCTCTCTGGAACGATACTTACCTGACATACCTCTGCGTAGCACATCGGCCTCTGCCAGGCTCAATCCGGCAAAATAGTGTGCCACTTTAATCACATCTTCCTGGTACACCATTACCCCATAAGTATCGGGCATAATCTCACGCAGAATAGGGTGCGCCTCCTTCTTTCTATCCGGCTCACGAAACCTCAGAATATATTGCCGCATCATACCTGATTTGGCTACCCCGGGCCGAATGACAGAACTGGCAGCAACCAGCCCCAGGTATTCATCTACCCTCAGCTTTTTGAGCAACATGCGCATAGCCGGAGACTCCACATAAAAACAACCTATAGCCTTGCCCTCGCGCAGTAAATTCTTTACACGTTCGTCCTTCTTGAAGCAAGCAATATCATGAATATCAATTGGAGGCCTGTCGGGGTGGTTTCTACGAATAACTTCCAGGCTATCACGAATTTTGCCCAGTCCCCGCTGGCTAAGGATATCAAACTTATATAGCCCAATGTCTTCGGCCACAACCATATCGAAATGAGTTGTAGGAAAACCCTTGGGAGGCAAATCGGTTGCCGTGTAGTAATGAATAGGCCTTTCAGCAATGAGAATTCCTCCGGCATGTATACTCAAATGACTCGGAAAACCTTCAATATAATGCCCGTAGCGCAGCACCAACTGCTGAGTATGATCCAACTTCCGAAGCTCAGCCTTTTGAATATATTCTATCTCATGGGGAGGAAGCCCCAGCACCTTGCCCAACTCCCTAACCACCGCTCTAAACTGAAAAGTACTATAAGTAGCCAACAGAGCCACATTCCCTCCCTCTCCATGCTGAAATTCTCTGAAAATAAACTCTGTAATATCTTCTCTATCCTTCCATGAAAAATCAATATCGAAATCAGGAGGATTTTGACGATAGAGATTAATAAATCTCTCAAAATACAAGTCCAGCTCAATAGGATCTACATCTGTAATTCGCAACAAATAAGCCACTACACTATTGGCTCCACTACCCCTTCCCACATAATAATATCCCTTCTCCCTGGCATACTTACACAGCTTCCAGTTAATAAGAAAATAAGACATAAACCCTTGTTGTTTTATTACATCCAACTCTGTTTTTACTCTTTGCTTTATTTTCTGAGAAGGATTGGGATAGCGATAATAGAGCCCTTCCTCACAAAGCCTTTCCAACATGGCATAGTCTTGCTCAGGGGTTTCGCAAAAACAACGAAGATTCTTATTCAGGTTCTCTCCCTCAAAATCGAAGTGTATCTCACAAATACTTAAAAGCTTCTCCGCATTTTCTATCAGGTAGAGATGGTTGCCATATAACAGTCTTAGCTCTTCGGCCGGATAAATAAAATCGCCAGGGTGTGCCTCTTCAGAGCGCGGCAATCTGCTCAACAACATGTTATTGGCAATGGCTCTTAACAACCGGTGAGCATTAAAATCGCGCTTTAATACCTCCCGCTCTCCGGTTTTGGTATTTACACTACTTCTAAAAGTGGCCGTTGGCATAGCCAACATCTTTTCTTTGTCAATTGCATGAGGAGGATAAACTAACCTTGGTAAATCTTTGGGCTTTACCCCCACATATTCATAATCATTGAGATTAAAGCCTGTATATTTTTCGAAAGGGTATATAACCAACGCCTGATTAAAACGAGGTGCACGGTACGGAATCTTTTCTCTGGAGTGCAAATATTTTGAGAGGTAATCATTGAGCTCTCTAAAGCCCTCATTATTTCGGGCAATAGCCACATACAATTGATCAGCTCCATTTCTAAAGTCTATACCTAAAATAGGTTTAACACCATAGCGAGGAGCCAAACGTACAAAATTGAGGGAGGCCGCAGTACTATTAATATCGGTAAGAGCCATACTCTTTACCCCAGCCTGTTGCATCAGCTCCAATAAATTGGCCGTTCGTATAGTGCCATACTTGAAGCTAAAATATGAATGACAGTTAATGTACATATTGCCATGTGCAACCGCGATAGAAAACACTCATCCATTCACTGGACCACAAGAACAAAGCTAATAAAAATAGCAAACTAATTTTATTAGTTTTCTAACTAAAATATAGCTGAATAGGTAAGGATAAAAAAAAAGCCCGGCAGCATTGCCGAGCTTTTAAGCAGTCCCTAGGGGAATCGAACCCCTGTTTCCAGGATGAAAACCTGGCGTCCTAACCCCTAGACGAAGGGACCGTGACATTGTCAATAAGTGCAGAGGAGGAGGGATTCGAACCCCCGGTACCTTGCGGTACAACGGTTTTCAAGACCGCCGCGTTCGACCACTCCGCCACTCCTCTGGATGTGATCTCCCGATTGGGACTGCAAAGATAAATGGAATTTTTTTTCTTCAAACAAGAATGCTCAAATATTATTCTCAGCTTTTAGCTTATCAAACTTGGCCTTGTCCAGAGCAGCATTCATTTCAAAGCCTACCAGCAATATGAGCGAGAGAATGAACAACAACAGCATGAGCACCAGTAAGACTCCTATTGAACCGTAGAGCTTATTATATGTACCGAAATTGTTGATGTAAAAGGAAAAGCCAAAAAATGCGGCAATGCAAGCCAAGGTAGAAAATATGGATCCGGCACTAAAGAAATGCCAGCGTTCATGAACCGCAGGGGCAAAGTAGTATATACAGGAAATAGCAATTTGAAAGATTAAATAAATAACCACAAACCGCAATACCAACACAAGATCCAGAGAGATTACATCTTGCACAAACTCCCTTACCTTATTGTCCTGCAACAATTGCTGCCCAACCACCAGCAGTGCAATTGAAATAATCACAGAGAGTGATAGTATAAAAATGAGCATGGTAGCAATAAACCTCATTTTAATGAAACCGCGGGTTTCAACTGTTTTATAACAGGCGTTGAATGCCGCCATCAGAGCATTCATTCCATTGGTAGAAAGCACTAGTGTAAGTATAAAACCAAAAGAAAGGAGCCCTCCTCTTTGCTTACTAATAATGTCGTGAATAGTGGTAGAAGCCGCATTGTACAGGTTCTTTGGCAATATATTCTCCATGAACATAATGATCTCCTCATTGGTGACCTCCGGAAAGAATATTTGAATATATGGGGTTAACGTAAACAGGAAGATTATGGCAGGGAAAATAGCCATAGTAAAACTAAAGGCAACGGCATTGGCTCTTCCTACTATTTCATCATCACCCATTTTTTGCAAAAAGATGACAATTGCCTCGTACAAACCTACCTTCTCTTTGCCAATCTTTATTCTCTGCAAAAAAGAGACAAACCTCTTATATGCCTGATGATTTACTACCAGATTGACTAAACGACTTCTCATTCGAAATGTGGCTTCAAAAGTTCCAGCAAATAGCCCGGTGCCCGGCAGGGCCTTCCCGTAGACTTATTGATAAAAGCCAAACTAGTCTCTCCCTGATTAAGCTTAATACCCTGTTCATTGAACACTTCGTACAAAAACTTCATGCGCATTTCCGGCAAGGAGGGTATACTCACTCTCACAGTAAGTAGTTCATCGTATTTCGCTGGCCTGATAAACTTACAGTGGAGTTCGGTTACGGGCATCATCACCCCTTCTTCTTCCATTTTTTTATACTGAAACCCGGCTTGCCTCATAGCCTCTACCCTAGCTACTTCATAGTAGGTGGCATAGTTACCATAATAGGCATATCCCATCTGATCAGTTTCGGCATACCTTACGCGTACCTGAACATCGGCCTTATACATGTTATCTGTATATGTTTCTTTTGTTTAGTGCCTGCTGAAACAGCCTGGCATTTCGGTTGTGTTCGGCCAGGGTTTTAGCAAAGCGGTGGTAACCAGAGAAATCTTCCTTGGCACACATATAAATATAAGAATGCTCTTCGTAATTCAGAACGGCATTTAGGGAACTGATTGAGGGCAGATTAATAGGGCCGGGAGGAAGTCCTCGATAGCGATAGGTGTTGTAGGGGCTATCCACCTGCGTATCGGCTGTTAAAACACGTTTAATAGTAAAGTCGCCAAGAGCAAACTTCACTGTCGGGTCAGCTTGTAAAAGCATCTTTTTATTGAGCCTGTTAATGTACAAGCCGGCAATTTTGGGTTTTTCGTCTCCCATTATGCTTTCATCCTGAACGATAGAGGCCAAAGTAGCTACCTCAACGGGGCTTAGCCCAATGGCAACCGCTTTGTTCTTTCGTTCTTCCGTCCAAAAGTTCATATACTCTTTGTGCATTCGTTCAAAGAGCCCTTTGGCCGATATGCTCCAATAGACCTCATAGGTATTAGGAATAAACATGGCCATAACATTCTGGCTGTTGAACCCAAATTCTGCCAGATACTCGTCATCGTTTAACAAGGCCTCGAACTCCTCGGTGCTCGCCCCCACATTAGAGGTTATTTTTTCCGAAAGTTCCGATTTAAAGCGCACGTTATTGAAGGTAATATCGACCGGAGTTTGGTTGCCGGCCCGCAGTTTTCTGATGGCGTCAAGGTTGCTCATTTTAGAGTCGAGCAAATAAACACCCGGCTTCACAGCTTTTTGGTAGCGCAATATTTTGGCCACAAAACTGAATGAAACGGCATCTTCGATAACTCTGGCTTCATAAAGGTTATTTCTTAGTGAATCGAAGGTATCGTCATGATCTATGAGTATGGTCTGAGCTTCGGACTCCGTTAGAATATTGGCTCCATAAAACAACTGATAGAAATAGAACGAAAAGGTGGTCAGCAACAGAGAGAAGATGACCATAAACAACACAAAGCGCTTTCTTTTCTGCATAGGGGCACAAAAATAGTGAATTTGTCCTAACTTCGGTTTTATTTCAAAGTGATGCCGGCTGAGTTCATTCGACTGTACGAAGAAAACCCTGAACCTCATAAACTCGATCAGATTGTGAAAGTTTTGAGAAATGGAGGAGTAGTGATTTACCCTACCGATACGGTTTATGGAATTGGATGCGATTTTAGCAACACAAAGGCCGTGCAAAGGGTTTGTCAGATAAAGAACACAAAGCCACAGGCGCTCTCATTTATTTGTTACGACCTGAGTGAGATCTCAGAATACACCAAACACCTGAGTACCCCGGTGTTTAAAGTAATGAAAAAGGCGCTTCCGGGCCCTTTTACCTTTATTTTGGAAGCCAGCAGCAAGGTGCCTAAAGTATTGAATGCCAAAAAGAAGACAGTGGGTATTCGAGTTCCCAACAACAATATTCCCCGGGAATTGGTAAAGCGGCTGGGCAATCCCATTATCACCACATCGATAAGAGACGAAGACGAAGTGATTGAGTATTCGACAGACCCTGAATTGATTTACGAAAAGTATGAGAATCTGGTAGACATTGTGATTGATGGAGGCTATGGCGGCAATATGCCATCGACTGTTGTCGACTGTTCGGGCGATTACTTCGAAGTAATCAGGGAAGGCTTGGGAGACATTGAAGAGTTTATGTAGTGAAAGTATTGATTGAAACACAATACATGCCTTCGGTGGCTTATTTCACTCTTTTATGCCACGCAGAAGAAGTATTTATAGAGGTAAACGAAAATTTCGAAAAACAAACCTACCGCAACCGGTGCGAGATTCTAACCTCTCATGGCACACAAAGGCTCACGGTTCCGGTACATTCTGCCAACAGCAAGATTCCAATTCGCAACATGCAAATTGACCATCGCCAAAAGTGGATCAACAACCACTGGCGGGCTATTCAATCGGCCTATGGCAAAGCACCCTTTTTTGAGTACTATTCGACCTACTTCGAGAATGAACTTAAGAAGGAAAAAAAACATCTGATTGAACTAAATCAGTCGTTGCTGACATTATGTCTTAGACTGCTTCAACTGAATGTGAGCATCGAATTCACTAAAAAGTTTGAATTGACCCCGGCAAAGGGTATTTTGGATGCAAGGTCTGCCGTGCATCCTAAAAAGCCATTAGAAAGCATGACATGGTTTCAGCCAAAGGAGTACTATCAGATGTTTGGCAAAAACTTTGTACCTAACCTCAGCATATTAGACTTGTTGTTCTGTGTAGGGCCGGATGCCTTAATGGTTTTAAAGCAGTCAGGTGTATTCTTAAAGAACAAATAGGTTTTTGATACCGTTTTCTATTAAATCTTAACCATATCTTATTAAATTGTTTGGGGTTTAATAGACTAACATTAGACCAAGAGAAAGGCGATAAATGGAAGCAAAATTTTCAAATAGAGTAAAGGAAGTGATTTCGCTTAGTCGGGAAGAGGCGCTGCGTCTCGGCCACGATTACATAGGCACAGAACACTTGCTTTTAGGAATGATTCGTGAGGGTGAAGGAGTAGCCGTGAGCATCTTGAAAAAGCTTGGCACTTCTTTGGAAGAGCTAAGAGAAGCCATAGAAAGAGCAACCAAGGGAACAGCCAATCACAACGTAAAAAACCTGGCCAATATCCCCCTGACAAGACAATCAGAAAAGGTACTGAAAATCACCTACTTAGAAGCAAAAATATTTAAAAGCCAGCTTATTGGCACAGAGCATTTGCTATTATCTATTCTGCGCGATGAAGATAATATTGCTACCCAAATTCTCGAGAAATTCGATGTGAACTATGAGGTGGTTAAAGAGATGCTCGAATACCAAACAGATAATCCTATTGCTTCGTCAGACACTGACGACCCGGACGATGACTCTTCACGTATGTTTAGCAGTGGAGCATCTGGCGGGGGCTCATCTGACCGACCTACAGGCAAAGGTTCTGAAAAATCAAGAACCCCGGTATTGGATAATTTTGGCAGAGACCTGACCAAATATGCCGAAGAAGGCAAACTAGACCCTATTGTGGGCAGAGAAAAAGAAATTGAGCGTGTAGGTCAAATTCTTTCGAGAAGAAAGAAAAACAACCCAATTCTTATTGGAGAACCGGGTGTTGGTAAATCGGCCATTGCCGAAGGACTAGCCTTACGGATTATTCAGAAGAAGGTATCACGTGTTCTATTCAACAAACGAGTAGTTACTCTAGACCTCGCCTCTTTGGTTGCCGGAACCAAGTACAGAGGACAGTTCGAAGAGCGTATGAAGGCCGTTATGAATGAGCTGGAAAAGTCTCCTGAAGTGATTCTGTTCATTGATGAGCTTCACACCATAGTGGGAGCAGGAGGAGCATCTGGTTCGCTCGATGCCTCCAACATGTTTAAGCCCGCTCTTGCACGCGGAGAAATTCAATGCATTGGAGCTACCACACTCGATGAGTACCGCCAGTATATCGAAAAAGACGGGGCTTTGGCCAGAAGATTCCAGCAGGTAATGGTAGACCCTACCACTCCTGAAGAGACCATTCAGATTCTCGAGAACATTAAAGAACGGTATGAAGATCACCACCATGTGAATTATACCGAAGAAGCCATAAAAGCCTGCGTTACACTCTCAGACAGATATATTTCTGACCGATTTTTGCCCGATAAGGCCATAGATGTATTGGATGAAGCCGGTGCCAGAGTACACATAAACAACATCCATGTACCCGATGAAATTGTAAAGCTGGAAGAATCGATCGAGGAAATAAAGAAGGAGAAGAACAGGGTAGTAAAAAGCCAAAAGTATGAAGAGGCTGCCCAACTGAGAGATAAGGAGAAAAAGCTCATTGATCAGCTAGACAAGGCCAAAGCCAAATGGGAAGAAGAGAGCAAGTCTAAACGATACGTAGTAGATGAAGATAATGTAGCAGAAGTTATAGCCATGATGACCGGCATACCTACCAAGCGTGTGGCTCAGAAAGAGCAAGCTAAACTGGTGGGCATGGCCAGCCAGCTTAGTGGCAAGGTTATAGGCCAGGAAGATGCCATTAAAAAGCTCACCAAGGCTATTCAGCGCACAAGAGTAGGACTCAAAGACCCCTCAAAACCAATTGGTACTTTCGTATTCCTTGGCCCCACCGGAGTGGGTAAAACAGAGTTGGCCAAAGTATTGGCCACTTATCTTTTCGATAAAGAAGACTCACTGGTGCGCATTGACATGAGTGAATACATGGAGAAATTCTCTGTTTCGCGGTTGGTAGGAGCGCCTCCCGGTTATGTAGGCTATGAAGAAGGTGGTCAGCTTACCGAAAAGGTGAGAAGAAAACCGTATTCTGTAGTACTGCTCGATGAGATTGAGAAAGCTCATCCCGATGTGTTCAACATTCTTCTTCAGGTACTTGACGATGGTATTCTGACTGATGGCTTGGGCCGAAGGGTTGATTTCCGAAATACGATTATCATCATGACCTCGAACATAGGGGTAAGAGATTTAAAAGATTTTGGAACTGGCATTGGGTTTAGCACTCAGGTGAAGCGTGACAACGAGGAAGCTATAATTAAAGACACTATCCAAAAAGCGCTTAAAAAGACCTTTAGCCCTGAATTCTTGAACAGGTTGGATGATGTGATAATCTTTAACTCACTTTCCAGAGAGCATATTCACGAGATCATTGATATATCATTGAAGAAACTCCTGAGCAGAATTGAAGCCATGGGTTACCAAATTACCCTAACCGAGAAAGCCAAAGACTTTTTGGCCGACAAGGGCTTTGATCCGCAATATGGAGCCAGACCTTTGAATCGTGCGATTCAGAAGTATCTCGAAGACCAAATTGCCGAAGAAATATTAAAAGGCGATATCAACGAAGGCGATACACTGATGGCCGATCATAAAGAAGGCGAGGCAGAGTTGACCATAAAGATTAAAAAGAAACGAAAAACCAGTAAAAAGACTGAAGAGGAAGACTCTACAGACTAATGTGGTAAACAGATAGTAAGCGAAAGCCGGTTTTGGGTGACCTTCCAAAACCGGCTTTTTTTATAACCGATTGATAAGTATTTGCCAGAAAAGCCTTGCCCCGGTGTTAATAATCTCATCGGGAAAATCATAGAAAGGATGGTGCAGAGGAAAACACCCTTCGCCACTGCCAAGCCCAAGCAGCGCCCCCGGAACTTCGTCCAGAAAAACACCAAAGTCTTCGCTCCAAAGATTGGGCTCGGGAAGTGTTCTAACCTCAAGACCAAGCTGTTGGCACGCCTGCCTTACCACCTCTTCTTGTTCTTTATGATTGGTGGTGGCCAGAAAGCTTTCATGCTTCGATACTTCCAAAACTAAACTTTGCTGATGGGCCAACTCGTTCGCCTGGCTCTCAATAGCCTGCAATAGCCTCCTTATTTCGTTATTGGACAACGATCGAATGGTCATCCAGACTTCTCCTTCACCAGCTGAAACACCAAAACTTTCATCGCCTAGATTTATATGGGTAATGGTATAAAAGGTATGACTATGAAGCCCCAACTGTCTAACCCTTTCCGGCAAACAAACAATAAACTGACCAATGGCTTGAGCGGGATTCTTACCTTTCTCCGGTTCACTAGCGTGTGAAGTATGACCTTTGAACAGCAACTTAAGCCCAATAGATGCCGCACAAAAAACTCCACCCTTACTGAGGATGGTGTGTAAAGGATATCCGGGTAAATTATGTAAGGCAAAAGCTTCATCAGGCCTGTTTTCTTTAAACAGAGGGTCGCTTACAACCCGGCCTGCGCCCTGCCCTGTTTCTTCAGCCGATTGAAACATGAGGCTGACTTTTCCTTTTTCAATCCCCTCACTTACAATTCGGCAAGCCAACTCTAACAATATGGCCATGTGCCCATCATGACCACACTTATGGCTTATACCTTTATTGACAGAGGCATATTCAATAACCAACTCCTCTTCAATGGGCAGGGCATCTAATTCGGCCCTAAACATAATATGCCTGCCCGGCTTCCCACTGTCCCAAATAGCCCATACGCTGCGGCCACCTATTGGAGCCATCAACTGTGTGGGCTTAAGTGGCCTCAGCCAGTCTACAATCTGGCGGGCCGTCTCTCTTTCATTACCGGACAGTTCCGGGTGTTGATGCAGCCAATGCCTCTTCTGAATAGCGTTGAGTTTGAGCATGGGAAAAAGATACCTAAAAAAGCAAAGGAGAGCTCCATCCGAGCTCTCCTTCTTCAACCAAAATATATAGTATATGAACTATAAATTCTCAATCATTACCGAAAGGGTTCGAGAACTTTTCATCGCTTATAAACGACTGATCGGTAAGTGTTCTCAAAAAGGCCACCAAGGCTTGCTGCTCCTCCGCATTCAAATTCATTCGAATAGCCCGGTTATTGCCTTCTCTCAATCGGTCATCAAGATTAGGATGGTTCTGAACACCCCGGTTATAGAAGTCGATTACTTCCTCCAAAGTTTCAAAACGTCCATCATGCATGTACGGGCTAGTGAGTTCAATGTTTCTCAATGAATTGACTTTGAACTTACCATTGTCGCGTTGATTGCCGGTAACTGCCCCAAGGCCCAGGTCTGTACTATTGGCGTTGAGCCCATTGTTTCTGGCTCTATCTCCACTAAACGCTACTGTTTCATGACAATTGGAGCACTGTGTTCTACGGCTAAAAAATAAATCTTTACCCAAATTCTCCAGTTCAGTAAAATTGGAAAAACGGGCATTACTGTTTCCGTTGGCGGCAACAAGCCCAAAATCGTATGGTGCCTGATATGAGACCATGGCTCTTACGAATTGGGCAAGTGCATTGGCTATTCTATCGGCAGTAACTGCCGAGCTACCAAAAGCATCGAAAAAAAGCGGCTCATAGTAAGGTTGTGCCTGAACTTTAGCCACCAGTTCATCTAAGGTTAACCCCATTTCCACCTCGTCCTGAATAGGCATCAGTACTTGTGCCTCCAGGCTTGTGGCTCGTTCATCCCAAAAGTAACTGCCATTGTTATAATACCTGGCGTTGGCCAAGCCCATGCTATTTCTGCCGGTCTCTTCGCCTTCAAAACCAAGGCTTCGAGTCCGCGAATCGGAAAAACCTTTGGCTTGCATATGACAAGAAGCGCATGAAACGGTATTGTTTGCACTTAACTGAACATCATAGAAAAGCACTCTACCCAGGGTTGCCCCTGCATTGGTTATCTGATTATTGGTAGGTGTATTGTCTATACGCCTTATATCATTGTCTAAAAAATGATCGGGAAGATCGGGGTTGGCATAGTTGTACCAACTGTCCGGTAAGTTCAAACCCTCAAGAGCATTTGGCTCTACGGTTTCTTCTTCCAGGTTTTGAGAGCAATTGGCACATAGCATGGCCAGGCTCAAAAGAAAAATCGCCTTTGTTCGCATAGTTTGTTTGGTTTTAAATTTTTGGTGCAGTCCGACTCCGGCTTTGAGGTTTCACAGGTCTTATGGCCCGCGCCTTTTCTTCTTTTGCGGTGGTGGCATACGGCTGTGCGGAGCCCCTTGCTTTAATACCGACATAATAATGGCATCGAAAACCTGTACCTGTTCTTGAGCGCACAGGTCTCGTATTTTCATGAAGTGGTTGAAGGTGGCCTGCTCTATCCGGGCCTGACTATCTCCTATTACCCGGCTCAAACTGTCCGTAAGGGCTACCACCTCCGGCTTTCCGTAAAGACTATGCAATTGCTCTCGAGCCTCGTGCATTCGGCCCCTCAGCCTATTCACTTCTATAAAATGGTTATGACGCAAGCGTTTTAACTGTTCCAACTGTTCATCGGTCAGGCCAAGTTCTTGTTCCAATATTAACAGCCCTTCCATACCGTTTTTAATGTGCTGATCTGGTTTGCCCCACCAAAGCAAGGTCAGGAGCACCACGTTCAATACCGCCAGAAACACTACCGCAATGCCTATTATTCTTGAACTTTTCATTTGTTTAGATTTAATAACCGAATTCGTTGGGCGGCATAAAGTATTCTCTAGACAGCGTTTCCCATGCAGTTTCTACAGGCAGAGGTCGCTCATACCCTAGCAGAACCAAGCTAAAACCATTGAAAACCAGAACAATAAAAAGCAAGAGCATGCATAGCTTCATATTTTCTAAAAAGGCATAGCGGTTACTCTTACCCAACAACTCTGCTTCCATTCTGGCCTCCAACCGGCTATAAAAAAAAGCAGGTGCCAACGCTCTTTCTACAGCATCCAAACTTGCCATACTCTGCTCTACCCTTTGTGCTATAATTGCTTTCTCTTTCATGGTATCTTATTGGATGCCAACCCTTTAATTTTCTTGCGTTAATCAATCATATTTTTTTCATAGAAGTTTCTCAGTTGCTTCTTTAGGTTTTGCCTGGCCCTGAACATGAGCGACTCAACCGATGACACACTTACCTGAAGTACATGAGCCACTTCTTCATAAGAAAGCCCTTCCAGCTTGTGTAGAGTAAATGCCAATCGCTGATTATCCGAGAGCTTATCGATAGCCGCCAGCAAAGCCCTGGCATTTTCCTGTTGCTCCATAGCCACTCCCGGATGCATCCAATCGGCAGGCTGGAAGCCCTGCGCCACACCTCCTGCAAGGCTCCTCATCCACGCAAAGCGCTTTTTTGCTTTCATCCTTCTTAGTTTTTCAAGACTCTTGGTAGTGGCAATCCGGTATATCCAGGTAGAAAGCTTAGCCTCTGCCCTGAAACTCTCTACCGATCGATACACCTCCATGAATACATCTTGGGCGCTTTCTTCAGCCTCTTCTTCATTCTTTAAGAGGCTCAGGCAGGTGTTGTACACTTTGTCTTTGTAGTCTTCTACCAATTGCCTGAAAGCTTCTTCAGATCTGTTTCTCAAGGCCAATAAAAGTGTTTGCTCTGTCAATGGTTGGTCTAAGTTGAAGGAGGTGTTATCCTCCCTGTTTTGGTTCAGAAGCTTTTGGGCCTCCTCATTCCCTCCCCGCTTTATTGGCCTGTACAGCAATTGCCTGTTTAGTGCTAGCCGCTGCTCATCGCAAACAGGCTCTTTATTTCTGCCACACTTTCCACTTTTAGCACGAGGAGTTGTGCCCTTAAATCCGTTGTTCGCTCAATTACCCTACCCACCGCTTTCATATTTATTTTGTGGGCCAATTGAAGTTGCTCCATTCGGGCTTCTCCAATCCTCAGCCGAGCCTGCAAAGGCTGTTTCTCTTTTTCGGCTCTTTGTCTGGTCTGGTGTATACTGTTATTCTGTTCTTCGGAAAGCCCGGGAATATGATAGGAAACCTGACCAGGCGGCTCGCTTTGGGAGACCTCTTCCCTTGTAACAAAAGGCTTTGCGCAAAAACCAAAGACATGGCAACTATTGAGGCCAACAGCAAGGTGACTCCGACAGTAGCTTTAAACATTTTTATGACCTTTTAGATTTTGTTTTTGGAGGGCTTAATGAAAAACAAGCCCCGGACTTGCTCCCTGAAAAGTTAAATTAGGCTAAGGCTATTCAGGGTTTGTGTGTAGATTTAGCCCAAACAATCAGCCAGCGATTTTGAGAACACCCTTTATAATTAGTGGAAAGCCCGTAATGCCGGGCGAAGAAGCAGTTATCAACGTAAATATTGCCCGATTGCCCTCTCACTCAGAAATTAACCTGAAGATTACGGTGGCCCGGGCTCTTGAAGATGGCCCCACTCTTCTTCTAAGCGGAGGCCTGCATGGCGATGAAATTAACGGAACGGAGATAGTCAGGAGAATTATTGAAAAAGACCAACACAAACCCAAAGTTGGAACAGTAATCTGTATTCCCATCATCAACATGTTTGGGTTCATTAACTTTAGCCGTTATGTGCCCGATGGAAAAGATGTAAACCGGTCGTTTCCCGGAAATAAGAACGGATCGTTGGCCTCGCGCGTGGCTCATTACCTTACCAATAATATCATACCCAAAATAGATGTGGGCCTCGATTTTCATACCGGAGGGGCCGACCGAACCAATTACCCACAAATACGCTGTGTACTTAAAGACGAACGCAACCGCGCCATTGCCAATGCGTTTGAACCTCCTTTTATTCTCAACTCCCCCTTTCGTCCAAAGTCGTTGAGACAAACAGCCGCCCGAATGGGTAAGCATATTTTGGTCTATGAAGGAGGGGAATCGGCTCGCTTCGATGAACATGCCATTCAGGCAGGAATAAACGGGGCTTTGAGGGTAATGAAGTACCTGGGCATGCGCGAGAGAGCCCCAGATGCCATGCAAAAAACCAGAGTCATCTACAATTCATCGTGGGTAAGGGCACGCTATTCCGGTATTTTTCTAGCCGGAGCAAAATCAGGAGACTTTGTAGAAAAAAATCAAATTGTAGGCTATATAGCCGAACCCTTCGGGGCTTTTAAGCACAAGATTAAAAGCCCGGCAACAGGCTATGTAATTGGCCTTAACAACAACCCCATAGTACATCAGGGCGATGCATTAATGCACATAGGCGTACAAAAGTAATTATGGAAAAAGAAATAACATTTTTGGAAGAACTCTCTTCGCTCATTGAACTAAAAGACAGTGAGAGCATTCATCAGTTGATGGAAAGCCTGAAAACGGAAGACCTGATCTATGCCTACAACCGGCTCTCCAAAGATGAACAGGTTTCGCTTATTGGCCTTTTAAGCCCGGAAGATGCCGCTATGCTTCTGGAGCGAATACCCCAAAACCAGGCCATAGAAGCCATAGAAAATGCTCAGATAGAAACCGCTGCTTCTATTCTTAATGAGTTGTATAGCGATGACCAGGTAGATATTCTGGCCGAGTTGGAAACGGAAGAAGCCGAGGCCATTCTTGAAGAAATGCGGCCTCAGGAAGCCGAAAATGTAAGAAAGCTCATACAGTACGATTCTGAGTCGGCCGGTGGGCTAATGGTAACGGAATACCTGGCCTATGACTCGGCCATGACGGTAGCCCAAACGGTAAAAGACCTTCAGGAAAAGGCCGAGGAATACGAAGACTACCACGTACAATACATCTATGTTACCTCCGACAACCGCTTTGTCGGGGTTTTGCAAATGCGCGATTTGTTACTTTCTCGTCCCAATACCAAGCTGGATACCATAGCCATTAAGAATGCTAAAACCATGCTCCCTAATGCCCGTTTGGAAGAGCTCATCGGTTTTTTCGATAAATATGATTTCTTTGGAGTGCCCGTGGTAAGCGAAACCGAAGAACTGCTGGGTATAGTACTCCGAAAAGACCTTCGCGAAGCAGAAACGGAAAGGTCTAACCTGGAGCTTTTGGAAACCCAGGGTATTGTGGGAGGAGAGGAGCTCCGCTCTATGCCGGTATGGCTTCGTTCAAAAAGAAGGCTTTCGTGGCTATCTGTAAACATTGTGCTCAACATTATTGCCGCAAGTGTTATTGCCTTTTACCAGGACACCCTCGAAGAAGTGATTGCCCTGGCCGTGTTCCTGCCTGTTATTTCCGACATGAGCGGCTGTTCGGGCAACCAGGCCGTAGCGGTAAGTTTGCGCGAGCTTTCCCTGGGTTTGGTTAAGCCCTATGAACTGGCCCGGGTACTTTGGCAAGAGATCAAGGTAGGACTTATCAACGGGTTGGTACTTGGCCTGCTCATTGGTCTGGCAGCCTTTATCTATATGGGCAATTTTTATTTAGGACTTGTTGTGGGTGGCGCTCTGGCCATTAACACCATTGTGGCCGTAAGCATTGGCGGCACTATTCCGTTGTTTCTTAAAAAAATGAATACCGATCCGGCTCTGGCATCGGGCCCTATTCTTACAACGGTTACCGATATGCTGGGCTTCTTCTTAGCTCTAACCTTTGCCAGAGCGGCAATGAGCTATTTGGTGTAAATACCCGAAGCGTTGGCAAATCATGGTGAATTCAACCCGTTCGGAACTAAAAAAACCGAACTAATTTGAGTTTTCTCTAATTAATAGGGTTACTTACTTAAGTC
>NZ_DDDQ01000169.1:0-40564 GCF_002336325.1 Roseivirga sp. UBA1976
AGTTTAAGGCCTGTTTTTCCGGCATGACGTTCTTTTCGTACATCGAACTCAGTTTTATTTAAAGCTTCACAGGTTTTCGGCTAACTTTAAGTATGAAAAAACTACTGGTTTCAGTACTCCTACTCTTAGCAGCACTTGTAGGCTATATTCTCTTTAAAACCTTTACTTTTAGCTCCAAACAGCTGGAGGTTGCCCTGGTAGAAAAGATAGACGTTCCGGCTAGTGCTACCGCTCATTTGCAAGAGGCGCTGAGACTAAAAACCATCTCCTTCGAAGACCCGGCCAAATTTGACTCTTCGCAGTTTAACCTTTTCAATGCATTCCTTAAAACAACCTACCCTTTGGCCGATAGCCTTCTGGAACATAGGGTATTTAACGGCTTTAGCCACCTTTACAAATGGAAGGGTTCGCACACAGAATTAAAGCCCATGGTACTAATGGGGCATATTGATGTGGTACCGATAGCTTCTCCCGAGAAATGGACGGTGGAACCTTTTGAAGGGCAAATAAAGGATGGCAAAATATGGGGACGAGGTACCATTGACGATAAATTTTCGGTGGTGGGCATTATGGAAGCTGTAGAGCTCTTACTGGCCGAGGGTTTTCAACCGAAAAGAACACTTTACCTGGCCTTTGGACACGATGAAGAGGTGGGAGGCGAACTGGGAGCCAAAACCATAGCAAGCTTCTTGAAAAATCAGGGGATTGAAGCAGAATACGTACTGGATGAGGGTTACGCCATTACGCAAGGACTGGTGCCGGGAGTCGACCGTGACGTAGCCATGATTGGTGTGGCAGAAAAGGGCTCCACTACCATTGAATTTACAGTAGATATGGAGGGCGGCCACTCCTCTCAACCGGCTAAAGAAACAGCTATAGATGTGCTAGCCGGAGCGGTTGCCAAACTAAAAGCCGAGCCACTGCCGGCCTCAATCTCCGATGCCATGCAGGGTTTTATAGAACAACTTGGGCCAGAAATGGGCTTTATTAACAAAATGGCATTTGCCAACCGAAAGCTATTCAGTTCACTGATTGTAACCACCTACGAAAACGCAAGCAATGCCGGTAATGCCTTGGTGCGAACCACCACTGCTCCAACCATTTTCGAAGCAGGAATTAAAGAAAATGTGATTCCCACTACAGCCCGCGCTCTGGTAAACTTTAGAATTATTCCGGGTCAAACGGCTGAGGAAGTATTGAAACATGCTATTGAGGTGATTGATGATAACAGGGTAAAGGCCCGGTTTTATGGTTTCAACTCCAACCCATCGCCTGTTTCGCCCACTGACAGTAAAGGCTATGAGTGGATTAACCGAAGCATAAAGCAAATTTTTGAAGATACCCACACTGCACCAAACCTGGTAATTGGAGCCACTGATGCCCGGCATTTTTCTTTAATCAGCAAACATGTGTATCGCTTTGTACCTTACCACGTCAACGAGGATAACATTAATACCTTTCATGGTATTGACGAACATATTTTGTTGGAAGACTACGCCAACGCCATCCGTTTTTACCGACAGCTGATTATAAACAGCAACTAGAGGCCGGAAGTCTCTTTAATCGCCCAACTATGGGGGGTACCTCCTGAGTCTTGGCTATAGCGTGAGGGATAGCAGCGGATACCCCGCAACCCGAGTTACTCGGGTGAGGAGTAGTAGCAAATAGCCCGACCCTTGGGGCACGCCCAAAAAAGCAAATAGCTTATGTGTCAGAATAGATATATGCCCGACACCTTGGACACAGGCCATGTTCTAGTTGCGCCTTGAAAGGGCCACTATAAAGACTAAAACTAAGAGGAAAGGTAAATCCCTGCCAGCAGCTAGATGGCTACCGGCAGGGGCTTTTATCAGAACCAGCCTGAGCCCAGGTTTCGGAAGGGCCAGGGAATTGAAGCAAGTATTAAAATAAGGCCCACAAGATAGAAGGTGGCCACGGCACCAAATTTCTTTGCATCGGTGGCAGCTCTTTTAGCCTTGCTGTAGCCAATGGTGATGAGGGCTATAGCAATGATCATGAGCGTGATGTGTTCTACCGCAAAGAAACGATATACCGGGTTTTGCATAAACCCTTCAACAAACTGCACCTTAGGCGACATAAAATAGAGTATAATACCCAAGACCAGTTGGATATGGGTAAACACCATAGCAAAAAGTGTAATCTTTTTGTCTTTGGCCGTCCATACGCCTCCATTTTTCTTACCAAAGGCGTTGAAAATGGCCGCAATGAGTAGAATGAGCACTACCCACCGGAGGCCCGAATGTGCATGTAAAAGTCCTGTATACATGAGATAATTGTTTAAGGTTGAAAATTAATAGCCGCCCCCCATAAGCTTTTCGAACTCAGCCATGGTGTAAGTGGTGTATCCCTCGGGAACGGCAAATTCTTTTGGATCTACTTTACGCTCGGCTACCTTGGTGGCTGTTATGCGCATTTTCATGCCCTGCTCCTCTGTTTCATACTCCAGAGGAAAACCATTAAGCTTTTCAAATTCCTTATGAGTGGCATCGATTTGTTTGGTATACCAAACGTCTATGGTTTGTCCACCATTAATAAGCTGGCCTTTTTGACACTTATAACCCAAAATAGTTTTTGAGCCTTCAAGCGATTTTACGGTTGATTCACCCATGGACTCTTCTTCTTTTTCAATGTCTTCTTTGCTTAGCTTGATATGGAATTTTTGCCCCATCATATCCATCATTATTTCTCCCGTGCCCGATGTTTCATCTGAGATAATAGTTTGGCTACCCCCCATAACCTCCTGACGCAACATTGATTTGTTGCCGGAAATGGTCATGGTGATCTCACCGGGAAGCATAGACTCATAGCCTTTCAAATCGTCTGGTAATTGCACATAGGTAATGCTGTAGATTATGTCGCCTTCAAAACGTTTAGTTTCAGAGGTAAAGGAGCTCAAGACTACAATTGAGCAAATGCTTAGGAGGAGAAATAACTTTTTCATAACTATTGATTTATATTCAAATGTAACGATCATGTAAACACCGTAGACGATTGAGGTGTGAAATGATGGAATAATTTTCAGGATTGATGAAAGCTGCGATTTTTGATACGTTTGGTGGCCCCATATCTATAGAAACCGTTCCGGATCCTTCGGTGGTAGCCGGGGGAGTAGTACTACAGGTCAATGCTACCGGCTTATGCCGGTCGGACTGGCATGGGTGGATGGGACACGATGCAGACATTCGTTTGCCCCATGTACCGGGACATGAACTGGCCGGTACCATTGTAGAAACCGGCAAGGGTGTAAAACGCTTTAAGGTGGGCGACAGGGTAACCGTGCCTTTTGTAGGCGGCTGTGGCCACTGCGAACAATGCACCAGCGGTAATCATCAGGTCTGCGACCACCAATTTCAGCCGGGATTTACCCATTGGGGCAGTTTTGCGGAGTATGTGAGTATTCACTATGCCGATGTGAATCTGGTAAAGCTACCAGACAGTATGGAGTTCCGAACTGCAGCCAGCCTGGGCTGTAGATTCATCACCTCGTATCGGGCTGTGGTTCATCAGGGAAGGTTAAAACAGGGAGAATGGGTAGCTATTCATGGCTGTGGTGGTGTTGGCCTTTCGGCCCTTATGATTGCCAAAGCAGCCGGAGCACAGGTAATTGCCATAGACATTCAGCCAAAAGCACTTTCTCTGGCTCAGCACTTGGGTGCCGATGTACTGGTAAATGCACGCGAAGTGGAGGTGGTTGAGGCCGTAAAAGAAGCAAGTCATGGAGGGGCTCACCTTTCTATTGATGCTTTGGGTAGCAAACACACTGCTTACAATTCGGTGGCCAACTTAAGAAAACGCGGACGCCACGTGCAGGTGGGGTTACTGGCAGGCAACGATTTTGAACCCAGGCTGCCCATGCAACTAGTAGTGGCCAACGAATTGGAAATATTGGGAAGCCATGGTATGCAGGCTCATGCGTATCCAGAGATGATGGCACAAATAGCTTCCGGCCGACTTAAGCCTGAACGAATGATTGACAGCGAAATTAGCTTGGAAGACGCCTGCAGGCTTTTGCCCAAAATAGGCACCGAAGGGCTTCCGGGCGTCAGCATAATTACTCGCTTTTAAGAGTCGGCCACACCCCGGTGTCTCCTTGGTTTATTATTAGAATTTTAGTGCCGCAAATCCTTTCAACTGATAGGTGGTCATGGTGGTGAGCATTGAAGTGGCTGTTTCCAGCCCCGGAGCCAACCGTGTATGATCAATGTTTCTGCCCATCATGGATTGACTGCACACAAAGATTTTCACCCCGGCTTCTTGCAGCTCCTTAAAAAGCGGCAAATGGGGGTTATCTACTTCGTATTTGGCTTTATAAGCTTCATTGTCTAGCACCGACCAAACAGCACCGGCATGTATAGCCAACACTACTTCCATATTTTCTTTGGGCACTCCTCCCATAGCATGCAAATTGAGTAAGCGGGCCACATTCACCAGCGAGTACATAGGCTCTTTGGGGTTTGAACTTCCTGTGGCAATATCTATTACCACTTTGTACTTCATAGTTGGATCGGGTTTTTCGGTGGCATGCGGGGCATTCATAATAGCACCAAAACTTTGAATCACAGGATTCACCATTTCCTGAGCTTGTATAGCGAAGCAGGACGCAAGGCCAATGAGGAGTATGCAAAATATCTTGGTCATTGTGTTTTTGGGTTTGAGGTCAATTAACAAAAAATAGCCAGAAAACTACAGCGCATATTGAAGAATGGCTGTCTTGTGTTAAACCACGGTTAAAAATAAGTGCTTCGTGGTGTTGAGGTTTGATAAGCATACGCTCATACCATATATTGAAACAAACTTTAAGCGCATGGCTCAGGCACCCAACAACCAACTACTTATTGAGGCTTCGTGGGAAATTTGCAACCAATTGGGAGGCATATACACAGTAATTCGATCCAAGCTTCCGGCTACAATCGAAAAGTTTGGATCGAATTATTGTCTTTTGGGACCCTTGGTCAATGATGGGGTAGACGCAGAGTTTGAAGCCATTGCAGAAAGAGATTCTCCCATAGGCCAGGCCGTGGCCGAGTTGGAGAACAAAGGCTACGAGGTGCGTTATGGCACTTGGTTGGTGAGTGGCAGGCCCAAAACTGTTTTACTCAATCCGGAAAATGCCTTCAGCCGCCTGGGCAGCATTAAAAAACAATTGAACGACCAGTTTGGCATACCGGTGGGTAGTGATGATTCACTTTACGATGTATGCCTGCAATGGTGCGATATGGTATTTCAGTTCTTTCAGGTTCTGGAAAAAAAGGAAAAGAACCCAATTCTTTTTCACGGACACGAGTGGATGGTATGCCCAGCCCTACTTCAGGTAGGTACAGAGCTGCAAAAGGTAAAAACCATTTTTACAACACATGCCACCCGCTTGGGCAGGGTTTTAGCCATAACACACAAAAATTTTTACGACATAATGCACGAGATTGATGATGAGGCTATGGCCAAGCGCTACGGAATTCCCTCTATTCATCAGTTAGAAAAGAAAGGCGCTCAAAAGGCTGACTGCTTTACTACGGTGAGCGAGATAACGGCTCAGGAATGTGAGGCACTTCTGGGGCAAAAACCCCATCACATTACCCCAAACGGCATTAACATTCAGCGGTTTCAAAACCTGCACAGGGTGCAAATACGGCACGAAAAGTACAAGAAGAACATTGAAAACTTTGTAATCGGCCACTTTTTTAACTCCTCCCCCTTCGACCTGGACAAAACTCTTTTCTTCTTTACCAGCGGCCGCTATGAATATGAAAACAAAGGTTACGACATTACCATTAAAGCCCTAAAGAAGCTCAACGAGCGACTCATACAAGAGCGTGTGGATGTGACCATAGTGATGTTTTTTATTACCAATGCCAGGGTTAAATCTTTTAACCCTGTGGTACTGGAAGCCAAAGCCATGCTAGAAGAACTTAAAAACACCTGCAAATCGGTAGAGCAAGAGATTGCCTCCAACCTTCTAAAAAGTGCAGCATCGGCCAAAGATAATTATCAACTCCCCGACCTCAATCAATTTGTGTCGGACTACTGGCGCCTACGGTACCGCAGAGCTATTCAATCGTGGAAAACTGACCAATGGCCTTTGATTGTCACCCACTTGCTGGAAAATGATCAGGAAGACCCTATTCTCAATGGGCTGAGAGAGCAACAGCTGTTCAACAGTCCATTAGATAAAGTGAAGGTGGTTTTTCATCCGGAATTCATTGCCCCTACCAACCCACTGTTTGGCTTGGAGTACTCACAGTTTGTAAGGGGTTGCCACCTTGGTATTTTTCCAAGCTACTACGAACCCTGGGGCTATACACCCCTGGAATGTATTGCCCGGGGAGTACCTACCATTACCAGCGACCTTTCGGGTTTTGGTAGTTACACCCAAAACATCAATGACGATTCTGAAGAAACAGGTGTTTTTGTGCTTCAACGTAAGAACAAATCGGAAGATGAAGTGGTAAATGACCTTACACGAATGATGCTTCAGTTCTCAAAAACCAACTATAACTACCGCGCCATAAAACGCAATAAGCTGGAAGAATTCTCTCAAACCTTCGATTGGCATCAATTGGTAGACCAATACCTCCGAGCCTATACCATTGCCATGGGTTAATCCCATTTAAAATAGGCGTACCCCCTCAGCTGAAAGGTGCTTACGGCTGTCAACGCGGAAGTGGCCACCTTTACCTGAGGAATAACTTTAGATTTATCGTGCCCATAGAGATTGAGCGATTGACCACACACGATTACCTCCACTCCATTGGCCGCCAACTGCTCATACAAGGGAAAGTATGGATTGTCTTTTCCATCGTATTTATCCCGATATGCCTCATTATTGATTACTGAGTTGGTGGCCTCGGCATGAATAACCACCGCCACCTTTAACTTGTCTTTAGACACACCACCCACCGCATGAAGATTAATGAGCCTGGCCACATTTGTAGCCGAAAAGTTAATACGTTCAGGGTTATCCATTTTATGAATAAGCTCTATCACAATCTTATACTCCATAGAAGCATCGGGCCGCACATCTACCTCTTCGAGGTCCAGTATGCGCCCATAGTCCTTGATAATTGGGTTGGCCCACTCTCGCTGAGAAAAGCTCTGATGGAAGCACAGCATCAAAAAAAACACTCCTAAAAATCTGATTTTCATACCCTTAATTATTTATCGATGTAGAAAAGTAAGCATATTATTATTTACCGCACTACTCATTTATATGGTTTGGAGGCAGGCTCCAGAAATTTACTTCTTGCGGCTTCATTAAGCAGTCCAATTACTTAGATACTGAAATGATTGACTAACGGTGATTCAGGGGCAAATCGCATATCTTCATTGAAAATTTGAATATTTATACCGATTGGTATATTTTTGTACTGCATGTCCAAAGCCGACCGAACCAAACAGTTTATAATAGAGCGGGTTGCCCCCATCTTTAACAAAAAGGGAGCATACGGAACCTCACTGAGTGATATTACAACTGCCACAGGTTTAACAAAGGGAGCTATATATGGCAACTTTAAAGACAAAGACCAGCTGGCCTTGGCCTGCTTTGAACATAATCTTAAATTCTTTCAGAAGGGACTTTATAAAGCTCTGGCCTCAACGGGCAACGCCTGGACCAAAGTGGAAAGGTTCTTTCAGTTTTATGAAAACAGTTTTGAGCAAGTCTATAACAATGGCGGTTGTGCCCTAATGAATAGCTCTGTAGAAGCTGATGACGGCTACCCACTACTAAAAGAAAGGGTTAAAAAAACTTTTGAAAACTGGAAGTATGAGTTGGAAGGAATTATCCTGGAAGGACAACAATCCGGTGAATTTAAGGCAGAAATAGAGGCGAGCGATGTGGCCAATCTGATAATAGCAGGCATTGAGGGATCCATTCTTTTGGCTAAAAGCACACAAAACGCCAGAGGCTTTCATGGCCTCTTAAATCATTTAAAAACAATAGTCGAAAAGGAATTAAAGCAATGAAAAGAGTGGTAATAACCGGAATGGGGGCACTGACCCCAATCGGTAACAATCTAAACGATTACTGGGCCAACCTGAAAGCAGGGGTAAGCGGGGCGGGAGAAATTACCCGCTTCGACACCAGCAAGTTTAAAACGCATTTTGCCTGCGAACTAAAAAACTTCAACCTGGAAGACCATATTCCGCGAAGTGAGTCGCGCAAGTATGACAGATTTACATCTTATGCATTGGTGGCAGTTGAGGAAGCGGTGCAACATGCCAAAATAGACTTTGAAACTTTGAACAGAAATAAGATTGGAGTAATCTGGGGCTCGGGTAATGGTGGTATCGAAACCTTTACAGAAGAAATGATTGACTACGTAAAGCGTGAAGAGAATCCAAAATTCAACCCCTTCTTCATTCCTAAAATCATTGCAGACATTGCTTCGGGTGTCATTTCTATGAGATATGGGCTGCGGGGCATCAACTTTACCTGTATTTCGGCCTGCGCCACAGGCACTACCGCCATAATCGATGCTTTTAACTACATCCGCTGGGGCAAGGCCAACATGATAATTACCGGTGGCTCTGAAGCACCGATAACCGCAGCGGGACTCGGTGGTTTTACTGCCTCCAGGGCCTTAAGTACCAACAACGAGCAAGCAACCACAGCTTCCAGGCCTTTCGATAAAACCCGCAATGGTTTTGTGATGGGCGAAGGAGCCGGGGCTTTGATTCTGGAGGAGTATGAACATGCCCGCGCTCGCGGAGCCAACATAATTGCCGAAGTGGCAGGGGGCGGAATGGCTGCAGATGCTTATCACCTCACCGGCACACACCCTGAGGGTGAAGGGGCCTTTCTGGGCATGAATGAAGCACTGGAAGATGCCGGAATTACCGCCAATGACATTGACTATATTAACCTTCACGCCACCTCCACCCCTATTGGAGACCAGAGCGAGTTAATAGCCGTTGAAAGAGTTTTTGGAACAGAGCCAAACCTAAAGCTATCGGCCACTAAATCTATGACAGGCCATTTGCTTGGAGCAGCGGGAGCCATAGAGGCAATTGCCAGCATTAAGGCAATTGAAGACGGTACCGTTCCTCCGACCATTAATACCAAAGAAGTAGATGAGGACTGGGACAAGAAATTCGATCTGACCTTAGGCAAGGCGCAGACTCACGATATTCGCTACGCCATGAGCAACACCTTTGGCTTTGGCGGGCATATTGCCACCGCTATCTTTAAACGCTTTGAATAATCGCTTGTGCACCTTCTCTCTGGCGGCTGAACCAGGCCGCCAGAGCCGTGTGTGTAAGGCACATCAAATGTAGAAACCCTCTACATCTCCGGCTTTTTAAAAGTTGGCCCGGAATAATGGGTAGCCCAACTGTTGGTAGGTAATTCTCTGTAAACAAGCACGATGAATGATGCCTTAATAGAACACTACTTCCACATTGGGGAGGCTTTCCAGAAGTTTATCAATATCGTTTTGACGCAACCCGGTATTAAAGCAGGTAATTTTCTCAAGCTTCTTAAGGGCGGTAAGTTTATCCAACTTGAAAACTTTGGTGTTGGAGCAGTCTATTTCTTTTAGATTAGTCAGCTTTTCCAGTCCTCTGAATCGTTTGACGGGTGTTCCGGAAAAATTGATATACTCCAGACTAACCAACGATTCCAAAGGTCGTAAATCCTCCACGGCCGTGTTGGTAATGTTGAGTCGTTTAAGCTGCGGGTATTTTGCTGAAAGCCCCGTTAAGTCTTTAATAGGCATTTGCAAAAGCGCCAACTCCTGCAATGCAGGCAACTGCGGCAAATCAGCTACTTGCGACACTCGAGACTGCTGAAGGGTTAGGGACTTTAAACGGTAGAAATGATCAAGGCTTGCTTGAAAGCTCTCGGTCAACGCTATGTTTTGGAAAACAAGCTGCTCTCTGGCAATTAGTGCATGCAACTCGTCCGGATTTGGCTTATCGTCCAGAGCAGCCTGATCTCTCAAAGACTTTTTTACACTTTGCGGCATAGACGACCACCAGTTCACTAGCTCTTTGGTCTTAAAGCGTATATTCACCTGTGGCCTTCGGGCCAATAGTTCGGCCACTTCTTTAGTACCTGCCTGAGCACCATCTACATCTATTAACCTGATTTTTGGAGTCTCCACAAACGGCTTTAGGTCTTTCAGCGCGGTGTTCCTTGCTTCAAACACTTCCAGTTGCGGTAGCCTGGACAAGTTTACCAGGGCATTCAGGTCGGTATTATTCATTTGAATTTCTACCAGGCGACTCGATAACCTCGCTCCATCCAGTTGATTGATTCGGTTTCCGCTCAGGTTAAGGTATTGCAAGGATTGAAATCGCTCCAAAAATTCCAGATTTTGAAGACCGGCATCTTCGGCATTCAAAGAGTCAGTGCGTGTGAGAGCCGATAGTTCTTCTACTGAAGGAAACATGGTATCGAGAAGTGGTTGCAATCTGGCCTTCAAGCCCACGGGCATGTTTTGCCACCAGGCAAGGAGTTGATCTGCGTTGGTGATGAGTAATGCCTTGCTCTTTGCTGTAAATTCAGCCACCATTTCGTTAGTCATGCTGGTTCCATTGGCGTACACACGCTTTAATTGGGGCAACCCCATGAGAGGAGTGATATCGTGAATTTCGGTATTATCCAACCGAATGGTTTTTAGTTGCCTGAGTTGACCCAGCGCATCAAGGCTTTGCACCTCTGTACCTGAAATATCCAGTTCCTCCAACAGGGTAAGTCGCTCAAAACCATTGAGACCGGTGAGATCGCTGTTCTTTAAATAAAGAGCCTTCACCTTCGCGAGTCGGCCGAAATCAAATCCATTTAAGCCTTTGGCATCTTGAAGTCTGACAACCTCTAAATTCTTAAGATCGCCCAAAAATGTAAGGTTGGTCCCGGCTATACCATTCAGATTGAGCTCTGATAGCTTTTCGAACTGTTTGAGAACACCGAAATCTTCTACATGGCAGTTGCTCAAATTGAGCTTTCGAATGTCTTTGTGGTATTTGAGGTATTGCAGATCGAAAACTGAGGTATTGGAAACATCGAGCGATTGCAGCTTATTAATGGACAGCAATGGCCGCAGGTCGTTCACCCAGGTATTACTTATCTTCAGGTGTTTTAGTGCGGTAAGCTGGTAAATGGGTTCTATATCCAGAATAAGATCATTACCACTTATATCGAGTGAATCCATGGTAACCAGCGAAAAGAGTTCATCATTGGAGAGGCTATCATAAAAAACACCCAATTTCTTTTGAAAAACCTTTTTCCAGGCAAGAGTTAAGCCTGCCCACCACTCGCGCAATTGCTTCTCTTTGCTCATTTTGGTGGTGTATATACTGGCAATTTTTAGCTCCTGTCCTTTGGTGTCGAGATTGAGTTCTATGTACCGTTTGCGTGTGGTATTTACCGAATCGCCCAATAAACTAACAGCGCTTAGGTTGCGTATGAGTTCCACCCGATAGTAAGGGGTGCTATCGGCTTTGAGCAGGCGCTGCACAGTATCGATTTCAAACTCAAAAAGGGCATCTTCAAAAAAGAAGTCAATGTCTTTCAAATATGCCTGAACATCTTTGTAGATGACGGTAGACCTGTCTTCCTGCAAATCATCTTCTATCTGCACTTTTTCATTGGCAAACAGTTTAAGGTAGCTGGAATTGATTATGGTCTCTTTTTCGGCCAGAGAGGTTCGCTGGCCTCCAATAAGGTTGAAATAATAGGCCAACGTATTGACCATACCCTTGGCCTGTTCGATCTTAGGATCGGACTGAGTTCCGGGGCCAAATTCCTGTGCCTGAAGACCAGGAAAGCCCAGCATCAGTACTAGTAAAGCAAAAACCTTAATTCTTGTCATACAACAACTTTAACAGATCTTGTTTCTGCTGTGCATTAATTTTTAGCAGGTCTGAAATGAGCCAACCGGTATTGTAGCCCGGCCTGTTGAAATTACTGAGTGAGAAATACCAGCCATCAACGGTAAAGAAATGAAAATTAACCCTGTTTACAGTTTCGAATACAAGGTGACCCATCTTAACCTCATAGAGAAAGAGGGTTAAAAAATCGGGTTTAAAGTCTGCGAGTGTATAGGACTCAGGGCTTCCGTTTTTCACCATAGCCTTGCGCAGATTCATAAAGTCCAGCTCGTGACTCATGGGGTGTAAAAACTCCTTAGTTTGACCACGCTGTTTGTTAAACAGGCTCTTGTAAGGTTCGAAAGAAAGGTCGGAAATCACCCACTCATACCCCAGCCCTTCTTGCTGAATTTGCATATAGAGTGTGAGCGGAACGGACTTTCCCTTGTAGGCAAAAGTGGTATTGACCACCGCAAACCAGTTGTCTGAGCGTAAGCTCAAAAAAACCGGATCAGCATCACTGGTTACCCTATCTACAAACTCCTGAAAGAGAGATTCGGAAAACCCGGCATTCTCTTCATCGAAGAGAATGCTCAGGTATCTTTTTCTTAATCTTGAATTTCGATATTGCCTGTCATCCGGTTCAAACTCTCTTCCCCTGGTATCTTCTTCACCATTAAAGCGGCTGAAGAACTGATTGAGCTGTTTTGTACTTGCCAGTAATTGCTCCTCCACTCTTTGATTATCGGTAATAATCTGTGCAGATAGTGGTTGAATGGCCAGGAAAATGAATATGCCCGAAATGAGCAGTACTTGCTTTATCATATGGTTGTTTCAGATACTCGAATATCACCCAAAATTACATCCCAGAACTCAATAGTTCGTCCGGCAATCTGGGTCTCTTTTTTCTCCACATAGATGGTAATGTCCTTTTTGGTGGTATCCTTATAGGCGAGTTTATCACCATTTCTACCTTCAAACTTCTGGTAAATGGTTACCACCCCTACATAACGACCATCGGGTTGTCTTTCCAGCTTAGAGATGTAGTGAATATCGTACCATTCAATGGTCACTTTGTCGTAGTTAAGAGCCATCAGGCGTCTGAAGTACTCTCTCACCTTATAGTATTCAATCTCTTCTTTGGCTAAAGACGAAACCCCCATTTCACTGCCCGGAGCAAAGAGCTCTTCTGCCCTGTCCATCACACGGGTAGCTTCGGTATAAGGAGTGTTTTTGTTGCCAATAATTTTAATATACTTACCCAAATCTCTAACCTTTTCTAAGGCTAGTGAATCGATGGCCTTTTCCCTGTTAGGATCTACTGCATTTTGAGCTACAGCCGAAAATGCTGTAAGCACTGTCAATAAGGCAACGGCCAATATTTGATTATATCGTCTGTTCATCTTCATTTTATTTTCTCACTAACACCAATTCTTTGATTTTTCCGCTCGGGTCGCGAACCACTTCTTTCACTTTGTGCACATTGTTACCTGTGTCTTTAATGTAATTGAGGTACTTGGTAATGTCCGTTGGCTCGTCATAGTCTTCAGCACCATTGGCCTGATAAAAAATAATGAGAACAGGGGCATTGCCACTGTTAAACAACCCTAGTGCTTCACGAATATTTCGGTTGGCCACATCGGTTGAACTGGCATTGGCAATGGCTTCAAAGTAATTATTGAGGCGCATGTCCAGCGAAGGTTCCGGAGCACTTCTTACATCTTTTTTGGGTTCGGGCTCCGGTTCCGGCTTAGGGTCTGGTTTAGGAGCAGGTTGTTCTACTTCCGGCTCATCCGGAGTGGCATCTACCACTGCTTTCTGGCTCTTACAAGAAGCCACAAAAACGAGGAGAAGCGCAAGTAGCGCTAGGTTTCTGATTGTTTTGTTCATCTGAATTTAATGGGTTTTAGAATTGCTCTTTTTTTTCATTTTTCTGTTTCGATCGGACAAATAGTGTTCCAATCAGCGCGTTAAACGTAAAAGGCACTGAAAGTGGATGTCGAAAATGAAAATATTTTCTAAATGAGAAAATCATTGTCAGTTTGACAATGAAAATGCTTTTATCGGAGGTATAAAAGTGTAAGCTGAAATTGACAGGAAAGTTTGGCAGAAATAACTCCCACCACTCTTGGTTGTGGGGCCTCAACCTTCCACACAAATAAAACAATAACCCCTCCGGGCAGAGGGGTTATTACAAAACTATTCTCCGGCCGGGTCTTTGGCCACCACAGCACCTTCAGGCATTCTAAAATTATCCATCGAAGGGTACTCTACCGATACGCGCACATTTTCAAACACCGTGGCCGAACCGCGAGGGGCTCCGGCCACGCCATCGGCAAACCGATGCCACTGCAAAGACGTAGCTAACTTAACACCCCCCACTTCTTGCCATCCACTATAGCGAATTAGGTTGAACCGGTCGCTAGGCTCTCCTCCAAAAGTTGCGGTATACATTAGCCATTCCATCTGGTTGGTCTCCTGATCTGAAAGAATGATGTATTGATCATTCGGGGCATCTCCAACACCTGCGTTATAGGTTATTTTCACAGCGTTATAAGTCTGTCCGGCAAGCTCTATTGGCTCCAAAGGCTCATAATTCACTCCGGGGTCACCAACCACAAACGGGAAGGCATAGAAGTAAAACATCAGGTTGTAAGTCATGCGCTGACGGTCAGCATTTTCGCTGGGCGGATTTACCCATACCTTTTCGCCATCAAAACCTACTGTCTGGTTTTCCGAATCAATACGAGTATAGCGGTTTTGCAAATCAACCAGAGTTTTGCTTCCGCCCATTTCGTAAGCAAGGGTTTTGAGCTTGCTCCATTGCTCATAGCCACCATGAGCTTCAAATACTTTATCTATGGCTTCAACGTGGTGCGCGGTATAGTCTACCTTAGCTGTTTCTTCCTTTTTCTGCTCTACTTTTGTCCCTTCACAGGCCCATAGCAGCGTCATTAAAGAAAAAAGCACAATCTTTTTCATAGCTTAACTTTTTACAAAGTTGAAGTTCTTACCACTCATAGTGTGTCAGTTAGCCAACATACAGCCCATTATTCTACAAACGGTTAATGCAGGCAACCAAACACAGCGGAAGAACAGCATATTTTACTCATACAATGTAATATGAATAAGGCAGAACAATTTTTCGAAACACTCGTCAGTCACTTTGCTACCCAAGCTGACGTGACGGAGGGCAAAATGATGTCGTCTCGTGGCCTGCAATACAAAGGCAAAAACTTTCTATTCAACTGGGACAACAAAATGTGTTTCCGGCTGGGGAGAGACTTCGACCCGGCTTCCGAGGGCATTCATAACTATACTCTTCTCAACCCTTTCAAAACCAAACCGCCACTAAAGGACTGGTTTGTTTTGACCACCGACATGGACAAATGGATTGCTCTGGCCGAAATTGCTCTAGCCAGAATGAAAAGCGGCCGATGACTTCTTTGGCCTCCCGGGCACATGAGTTGTTTAAAAACCGAACCGATTTCACGCATTTTTTGATCAACTTGCAACCATTCAATTGGCAAACCCCTGAACACGAGCGATGCAATTATTTGACTTCACTCCCGAACCGGAAGAAAACATATTGCCGGAAGACGGTATAGTTCATTACTACCGGGCTCTCATACATCCTGACGATGCCTACCGTTATTTTCGCAAATTGCTCGAGAAAATAGCCTGGAGAAACGATGAGTTGCTCATGTTTGGCAAGCGGATTACTACTAAACGAAAAGTAGCCTGGTATGGAGACAAACCCTTTGACTACACCTACTCTAAGACCACAAAAAAGGCCTTGCCGTGGATTAACGAACTCATTGAGCTGAAAAAAAAGGCTGAACTGGCTACCGGAGAAACATACAACTCCTGCTTGCTTAACCTGTATCATTCGGGAGAAGAGGGCATGAGTTGGCACAGCGACAACGAGCCCGAGTTAAAACGAGAAGGCGCTATAGCCTCCATAAGCCTGGGAACCGAACGAAAGTTTGTATTCCGACACCAACACTCGGGCAACAAAGTAGAACAACTATTGGAAAATGGAAGCCTGTTACTCATGAAGGGATCTACACAAGACTATTGGCAGCATGCCCTGCCTCCCAGCAAAAGAGCCGATGGTGCACGAATTAATCTCACCTTCAGAACTATAGTCGGTTAGACAAGCTATTTTTGAGCAAACAACAATGCTTTTGTCTTAGCATAACTATAAAACTCAATTAACTTTGAACACACAAGCACAGCCATGAGCAAAGACCAGAAATTCGAAACACAGGCCATAAGAACTCAGATTGCACCCACCCATGCACAGGAGCACTCCACGCCCATGTATTTGACTTCCAGCTTTATATACAATGATGCCGAAGAAATGCGGGCTGCCTTTGCCGGTGAAAACGACCGCCATATTTATAGCCGCTTCAGCAATCCCAATTTTGAGGAATTGGCCAACAAGTTATGTCAAATGGAGGGTGCAGAAGCAGGCTATGTTTTTGCTACAGGTATGGCTGCCGTGTTTTCTACTTTTGCAGCCCTGGCCAATGCGGGAGACCACATCATAAGCTGCCGTTCGGTGTTTGGCTCTACTCATACCGTTTTCACCAAAATATTGCCCAAGTGGAACATAGAAACCACCTATATAGAGGTAAACTCCACTGCCGACTGGAAAAATGCCGTGCAGCCCAACACCAAGTTGTTTTACCTGGAAACACCAACCAACCCCGGTGTAGATTTGGTGGACCTTGAGTTTGCCGGGCAATTCTGCAAAGAGCATGGACTAATACTTATTGTAGACAATTGCTTTGCTACCCCTTACCTTCAACAGCCTATCCGCTTCGGAGCTGATTTGGTGATTCACTCAGCCACTAAGTTTATAGATGGTCAGGGACGCGTTTTGGGAGGAATTACTGTTGGTCGAAAAGACCTTATTGAAGAAATTTACGCCTTTAGCCGAAGTACGGGACCAGCTCTCTCGCCTTTCAATGCCTGGGTCCTTTCCAAAAGTCTGGAAACACTGGCTGTGCGCATGGAACGACACTGCGAAAATGCACTGGCTCTGAGTAAATTCCTGGAAACTCACCCCAAAGTAAACTGGGTTAAATACCCCGGCCTTAAAAGCCACCCTCAATTCGATATTGCTCAGAAACAAATGAATAAGGGCGGAGCCTTGGTTGCCTTTGGTATTCAGGGTGGGTTAGAAAACGGACGCAATTTCCTGAATCACCTTAGCCTTTGTTCACTCACTGCCAATCTGGGCGATAGCCGAACCATTGCCACACACCCATCATCTACCACCCACGCCAAGCTAACCGAAGAGGAGCGATTAAAGGTAGGAATCACGCCAGAACTCATTCGCGTTTCAGTGGGTTTAGAACACATTGACGACATTATTTCAGACATTCAACAAGCTTTAGAAAAAGCATAAAATGAAACAGATACTGGCCGAGATTCTCACCATTGGAGATGAAATTCTCTATGGGCAAATCACAGATACCAATGCACAATGGATTAGTGCAGAGTTGGATCAACTAGGGGTTAGAGTAGTGCGAAAAACAACTGTTGGCGACCAAAGAGAGGCCATTTTAACGGCTTTTGCCGAGGCCGAAAAAAGAGCCGATATGGTGATAATTACCGGTGGCCTTGGCCCTACCAATGACGACCTGACTATGCCCATGTTGGCGGAGTATTTCAATAGTGAAATTGTACTCAACGAATCGGTCTTAAACCATGTAAAAAACTTCTTTGAAAGAAGGGGCCGACAGTTCACTGAACTTAATAAAAGACAGGCCCTGGTGCCTAAAGTAGCCCAGGTATTGCACAATGAGCTTGGAACTGCGCCCGGCACATGGTACGAACGCAACGGAAAAGTCTTTGTCTCGTTGCCCGGTGTTCCGCACGAGATGAAAAATCTTATGAAGCAATTGGTGCTGCCTAAGTTATCCCGTCACTTTCAAACCCCGGTTATCTATCATAAGCTCATCAAAACGGTGGGTATTGGCGAATCGTTTTTGGCCGATATTATAAAGGACTGGGAGGCCAACCTACCCGAACATATTTCATTAGCCTATCTACCGAGTGTAGGGCAAGTAAAACTAAGACTGACAGCCGTAGGTGAAAACAAGCAACAATTGGTAGAGGAAGTCGGGCAGCAGGTTGAAAGGCTTCTTCCGTTGGCAGGAGAATTTATTTACGGCTACGATGAAACCTCTCTGGAAGAAGCCGTAGGCCAATTGCTCAAAACCAAAAACAAAACCATAGCACTGGCCGAAAGCTGTTCTGGAGGCTACGCCCAACACAAACTAACCACAGTGGCCGGTTCTAGTAATTATTTCCAGGGTGGAGTTGTACCCTATCACAACCAGTTTAAAATGCAAATACTTGGTGTACGCCAAGAAACTCTGGAGGCCTATGGAGCCGTAAGCGAGGCCTGTGTAAAAGAAATGGCTGAAGGCGTACGCAAGCTATTTAATGCCGATATTGGTGCTGCTTCGAGTGGAATTGCCGGCCCAGGAGGGGGAACAGACGAAAAACCAATAGGTACAGTTTGGATTGCTTTTGCCGATGGCGAAAAAACCATCACCAAAAAACTGCAATTAACTCAGAACAGGCTATTAAATATTGAATTGACAGAAATTGCAATATTAAATTTGGTTAGAAAAAGTTTAAACCAATAAAACTTTGATAATATTTGGTAATTCGTTTACTTTTGCGAGTTAGTGCAAACGTTTTAATTCACTAAAAATAAGGAAATGGCTATAGTAGAAATGGTAATGCCAAAAATGGGCGAGAGTATAATGGAAGGTACTGTGCTCACCTGGCTAAAGAAAGAGGGAGACACCATAGAACCCGATGAATCGGTTTTGGAGGTGGCCACCGATAAAGTAGACACAGAAGTTCCTGCAACTCACGGAGGAATTCTTAAAGAAATTTTAGTGAAAGAGGGCGATGTGGTGGCCGTAGGTGCTCCCATTGCTAAAATTGAAACGGATGCCGCAGTGGAAACCGAAAGCCAGCCGACTACTGCTCCCGCTGCCACGGCTTCAGCACCCCAACCTCAAGCCGAAGCTCAACCTGCAGCAGTTTCAGCCTCCAGCAACGGACAATCAAGTAATGGACAAACCAGTTCAGACCGCTTCTATTCTCCACTGGTAATGAGCATTGCCCGTCAGGAAAACATCTCCATGGCAGAGCTTGAGTCGGTACCGGGTACCGGACGCGAAGGCCGTGTGACCAAAAAAGATATTCTGGCCTATGTGAAAAATAGACCAGCGGCCGGACAGGCTACTTCCAGCCCGGCACCTGCTGCCCAGCCTGCAGCCGCTCCGGCTCGTACCCCTCAACCAATGCCGGTGAGCATCTCTGGTGAAGATGAGATCATTGAAATGGATCGTATGCGTAAGATGATTGCCGAGCGCATGGTCGATTCAAAGCGTATCTCTCCTCATGTTACATCATTTGTTGAAGCAGACGTAACTAATATTGTGTATTGGAGAAACCGCGTAAAACAGCAATTCAAAGAGCGCGAAGGAGAGCCAATCACCTTTACCCCCATCTTTATAGAAGCCGTAGTAAAAGCCATTAAGGACTACCCAATGATGAATGTACAGGTAGATGGTACGCGGATAATCAAGAAGAAAGACATTAACATAGGTATGGCTGTAGCCTTACCTACCGGCAATCTCATTGTTCCTGTAATTCACAATGCCGATCAGTTAAGCCTTGTGGGTATCACCAAGAAAGTAAATCAGCTGGCTAAGAAAGCCCGTGAAAACAAGCTTTCGCCAGACGACTTGCAAGGAGGCACTTACACTGTTTCTAACGTTGGCTCTTTTGGCAACGTAATGGGAACCCCCATCATTATGCAACCGCAAGTGGGTATTCTGGCGCTTGGAGCCGTAGTTAAAAAGCCTGCGGTAATAGAAACACCAAATGGAGATGCTATTGCAATCAGACACAAAATGTTCCTATCCCACTCCTACGATCATCGGGTTGTAGATGGCTCATTGGGAGGAATGTTCGTTCGAAGAGTAGCCGACTACCTCGAAAAGTTCGATTTAAACAGAGGGCTATAAATACAAGCACTCTTTAAGCTATAGACCGAATTAAGCAGGGTTTCATGTCACATGAAGCCCTGTTCTTTTAAGGAGCAATATCAAATGACCATTTGTACTAAAAAAAATGTGTTAAATTATGGTTTTAAAACTGGTCTCCTTATGAAAATAAAACACACCAATTGGCTACCCGGCCTATTCATGTTGGTCATTTCCGCCCAAATCTTTGCGCAGGAAGAAAGCCTCAAAACACTCAAACAGTTTGACAGAATCTATGATTTTGGAGCAAATGGTATTTCCTGGGCTATGGTTGAGTCTGAAAATAAGTTCGGATTTATAGACGCCAACCACAAGTTGATTGTTGAGCCCAAATACGACAGAATTTTCGTCTTTGGTTCTAATGGTATTTCCTGGGCCAAGGTAGAAAAGAACGGTAAGTTTGGTTTTATCGATAGCCAGGGCCGGGAAGTTGTTCCCCCTATATATGATCGAGTATTTTATTTTGGTTCTAATGGCATTTCATGGGCCAAAGTGGAAAAAGGAGGTAAAATAGGTTTCATAAATGCCCAGGGAGTAGAGGTTGTGCCCACAGTCTATGACCGAATCTACAACTTCGGAGCTAATGGAATCTCATGGGCTAAAGTAGAGAAGGGTGGAAAGTTTGGTTTCATCAATTCATCGGGCATAGAAGTAGTCGCCCCAATCTACAGCCGAATTTTTGATTTTGGCACTTGCGGTATATCATGGGCAAAAATAGAAAAGGATGAAAAGTATGGATTTATTGATTCATCGGGAAAAGAAATTGTGAAACCAATCTATGACCGCATTTTCGATTTTGGGTCGACAGGTCTCTCGAATTATGCCAAATACGTGAAAGGTAACAAGGAAGGACTAATAGACTCCAACGGTAAGGAAGTAGTCTTTTCGTCTGCCAACAGAAAAAAGTAAAACCACCTGAACGGCAGCCCGTCATAAAACACTGACACATGCTCTAAAAAGGTGATATGGGTAGCCACCTATTCTCGATGGCCCCGGTCTTCTGCTAACTATAGTTTTTAACAGGGTATCTGAACCGGGTTATAGGGACAATTAAAAAATTCCCGATCGAAGCCGGGAACTACAGGTAGCGAAGTGCTTTAAGGCTGCTAACTATTGTTATGTTTTACTAATGGCTACGCCTGCGGAGCCCAGCTTGAACAGAGCATGCCCTCACTCGCTTTGTTTGGATGTGCACATGCATCGGTTTGATGACGGGCACAGTTGCCGCAATGCCTGGAAGTATCAAGCTTTGGTATGAGTGAAAACCTATCGCAGGTATAGTTTTCATTGACTTTAAGCTTATGAACCGAACATATATTATCTGAAGTGAGAGACTCACAATGAGAACAACTGGAAGCTAATCGTATAGACATATCATTATTTCGTTTACGCTACTCTCAATATACCTCAATAAGACTTTAAATGTTTGATAATCAGTCAATTTCAATTTAGACTGAATTCAATCTATGCAATGAGTCGTGCATAAAAAGGATCCACTCCCCCATACAAGACTGTACAGCCAACCACCAACGACCAAACAAAAAAGGTGTCTTTCAGGCTTTACCCCTCGAGACACCTTTCGCTCTAGTCCTGTACCGTTTTTCAGGCTATATCGAACCGGTCATTCATCATTACTTTATTCCAGGCTGCTACAAAGTCTTTGACAAACTTCTCTTTGCTATCGCCTTGACCATACACTTCGGCCAATGCCCGTAGCTCGGAGTTTGAACCAAACACAAGGTCTACCCGGGTACCGGTGTATTTCACTTTTCCGGTAGATCTGTCGCTACCTTCAAATAAATCCTGATTGGCACTGGTTGCTTTCCAGCTAATGTTCATATCGAGAAGATTGACAAAAAAGTCGTTGCTCAACACTCCGGGCTTGTCGGTAAACACTCCGTGTTTAGAGCCATCATAGTTTGTATTGAGCACACGCATTCCACCCACCAATACTGTCATTTCCGGAGGTGTAAGCTTTAGCAATTGTGCTTTATCGACCAACAGCTCTTCGGCCGATACGGAATACTTCTGTTGCTGATAGTTTCTGAAACCATCGGCTCTTGGTCTTAGCCACTCAAACGATTCGGCATCGGTCTGCTCTTCCAGAGCATCTCCCCTGCCCGGGGTAAATGGCACCTCAATGGTTACGCCTGCATCTTTGGCCGCCTTTTCGATAGCCGCGCAGCCACCAAGCACTATCAGATCGGCCATAGAAACCTGCTTATTGCCCGACTGTGCACTATTAAACGCTTTTTGTACCTCTTCCAGAGCATTGAGCACTTTATTTAATTGCTCGGGATTATTTACCTTCCAACTTCTTTGAGGCTCAAACCTAATTCTGGCGCCATTGGCTCCTCCACGGTTGTCGGAACCTCTGAAGGTAGAAGCCGAAGCCCAGGCTGTCGACACCAACTCAGAAACTGACAGACCTGTAGCCAGTATTTCTGCCTTCAGGTGCTTAATATCAGCCGCATCGATAAGATCATGTTCAACTGCCGGAATGGGGTCTTGCCAAATCAAATCTTCGGTGGGTACTTCCGGCCCCAGGTATCGGTTTTTAGGCCCCATATCTCTGTGCAATAGTTTGAACCAGGCTCTTGCAAATGCATCGGCAAACTCATCGGGATTTTCTAAGAATCTGCGTGAGATTTTCTCATATTCCGGATCCATGCGCAAGGACAAATCGGTGGTGAGCATAAATGGTTGATGAAACTTACCTTCTATGTGAGCATCGGGTACGGTTCCTTCGCCACCACCATTCTTAGGCCTCCATTGGTAGGCTCCTGCCGGGCTCTTGTACAGCTCCCACTCATATTTAAAGAGGTTTTCAAGGTATTTCATACTCCACTGGGTTGGTGTATCGGTCCAAATACCTTCTAAACCAGAGGTAATGGTATTTTCGGAGTGTCCGCTGCCCAAAGTATTTCTCCATCCAAAACCCTGCTCTTCCATAGTGGCTCCTTCTGGCTCAGGGCCAACATATTTGGTAGGATCTCCCGCTCCATGCGTTTTACCAAACGTATGACCTCCCGCTATCAAAGCCACGGTTTCCTCATCGTTCATAGCCATTCGTCCGAATGTCTCGCGAATGTCTTTAGCGGCTGCAATGGGATCGGGGTTACCATTAGGGCCTTCCGGATTTACATAGATAAGGCCCATTTGAACGGCTGCCAGCGGATTCTCCAACTCTCTGTCTCCTGAGTAGCGTTTATCATCCAACCATTCGCCCTCCGAACCCCAATAAATATCTTGCTCAGGTTCGTAGATGTCTTCTCTACCACCACCAAAGCCAAAGGTTTTAAATCCCATGGACTCCAGCGCCACATTACCGGTTAGAATGAGCAGGTCTGCCCACGATATTTTGTTACCATATTTTTGCTTAATAGGCCATAGCAATCTTCTTGCCTTATCCAGATTGGTATTATCGGGCCAGCTGTTTAGCGGGGCAAAACGCTGTGAACCGGTGGCTCCACCACCTCTTCCATCGGCAATTCTGTAAGTACCGGCCGCGTGCCAGGTCATGCGTATAAACAACGGACCATAGTGCCCCCAATCGGCAGGCCACCAGTCTTTAGAATCAGTCATTAGTGCATGAAGGTCCTTTTTTAGTGCCTCGTAGTCCAGCTTCTTAAACTCTTCAGCATAGTTAAAGTCTTCTCCCATTGGGTTTGAAAGACTGGAATGCTGCCTTAAAATATTCAGCTTAAGAGCATTGGGCCACCAGTCTTGATTTGAGGTACCTCCTCCGGCACTATGATTGAGCTTTCCTCTTAGAAAAGGGCAATTGGCCGCGTCATTGGTATTGTAGCTTGCGCTGCCGTGTGGGTTGTGATTTTCCATATATCGTGTTTTTTAAATTTCAACAGTGACTTCAATTTGCAATAAAATTTATAAATAATCGACCGTATCATATTTATATAATCTATACCCTATCAACCTGATAAATGAAATGAAGGATTTTCCATCCAAGCTTTTAACGGTACTAGTTTTTATCTCCGGCATACGTAATGCTCCCTCATTTTTGTATTATTGATCATTATTGTTTTCACTTGTTATGACACACTCATCTTTTGAACTAATCGGCCTTAGGCTAAAAACAAAAACAAGCAATCAAAATGGCCAGTCCATGCAAGACTGTGGAAGTCTCTGGCAAGAGTTTGAAACACAAGAACTAGCTCAGGCCATACCGAATAAGCTAAATGAGGCTGTATACGCAGTATACTTCGATTACGAAAGCGACCACACGGGAGCGTTCAACTATTTTGTTGGATGTCGTGTAAAAAGTGGCACTGAGGCACCAGAAGGATTGAGCAAGCTGGCCATACCCGAACAAACCTATGCACTGATACAAGCTAAAGGTAAAATGCCCGATTGTATGGCAGATAGCTGGAAAAACATTTGGTCTAGCGACTTGAAGAGAGCTTATACCTTCGATTTTGAAGTGTATGACGAACGAAGCCACAATTGGGAGCAGGCAGAAGTGGATATATTCGTTGCTGTTCGATAAAATGAATAGTCTAATTCCGTTTATTCTTTCAGCAATTATTCCTGGCACCGGTCAGCTTTATATGGGTAGGTATACTTCGGGCCTGCTAAACTTGCTATTGCCCATTCTCCTTATTTTTCTATTACCGTATTTTGCACTTTTTATATACCCCACTTTTGCGATCATCTCCTTTATCGAAATTTATCAGGTGGTCTCTAAATCGGAGGGCAAAAAGAAAGCCATGATTCAGCTTATCTTTGGATTAATCACGGTGATCATCATTATTCCTACATTGATTTTTTTGTTTCAACTCTCTGTAATTAATGGAAATCAATATGTTCGTAAGCAGTATCTCAATGAGGGTTTTACCCGCGATGAAATGCAGGAAATCCAGGAAGCCCTGAAATGGTATAAAAACAACACCGACACCTTTCCTGACAGTTTCTCTTCATTTGTACAAAGTAAACCGATTTGGCAAGGCTGGCTGAACGATGCCTGGAACCAAAATTACAAGTACGAACGTACCGACTCTTCTTACACGCTCACATCGGCCGGTAAAGACGGTCTCTTTGGAACTGAAGATGACATAATTGTGTACGATAAGAGTGATTAACCATTTTTTAAACCAACTGAATTATGAAAATATTAATAGTAGGTGGTCATGGCACTATAGGAAAGCCTGTTGCAGAGCATTTCAGAAAAGAGCATGAGGTATTGGTTGCCGGAAGGTCGGCCGGAGATGTAGTGGTAGACATTGCCAATAGCGCTTCTATTAAAAACATGTTTGAACGAACTGGCCCTATTGATGCCTTGATATGCATAGCCGGTGAGGCCAAGTGGGCTCCGTTCGATTCGCTGAGCGAAGAGGATTATTACATTGGTCTGAGGAGTAAATTAATGGGGCAGGTAAACCTGGTGAGAATCGGAAGACAGCACTTAAACGCCAACGGCTCCATTACTCTTTCTACCGGTATTTTGGCTGATGACCCGGTAATAAAGACTACCAGTGCGGCTATGGTAAACGGTGGCATTCACAGCTTTGTGAAAGCGGCCGCTCTGGAAATGCACAATGGTATCAGGCTCAATGTGGTTTCATTGGGCATGGTAGAAGATGCCTATGCGAAATACAAGGATTACTTTCCGGGCCACAACCCCGTGCCCATGCGCAAAGCCGTGAATGCATACGTAAGAAGCGTTATGGGGAAAGGTCATGGAGAAGTGATTCGTATCTATGAAAACTAAGACTAATACCAGAGAGGCCCGAAGTTTCCCATTCTTTTAGGGTTATTCTGTTGTCTGTAAGAATCGGCTTTAGGCCTGATTTATCGATATTATTTCTCCATCCCTAATAAATCGGCTTTCTTTTAAAGAGTTTTCGAACACGACTTACAACCCTTCTTTGAGAGGTGTTGTCTAAAGCAAAACTCAAAAACTCAAATGTACTATACATTCAGTAACAGGCTTATCCGTAAGTTGTCGGATAGGCCTTTCTTTAGCCTTTTGGCTCTACTTGGGCTAACCATTGGGCTATGGGGCTGCTCTAACGATGACCCCCAACCCATTGCACCTTCTGAAGTTATTCGGGTGATAGACGGGCGCACAGCCAAACAGGGAAGTGGCAACCCTCTGACCATAGACATGAACAAAGACGGCATAGTAGATTTTACCGTGTTTGCAGAACTTACGGCCAACCAGCAGGGCGATAAACTCTATGTTGGCGTAAACCCAATTGGCCCTCATAAAGTCAAATCGGGGCCATTTTCTGACGATAACTTTTTAAACATGGGGCTTCTTATTGCAGAGAATCCCCCCACCACACTGGACTTTAGCCTCAAACCTAATGAACAGTGGACCAGTGAACATGGCGCCATAGCCATACGCAAGACCACCAATAGCGGTTCGGTAAGCCATGAAGGTGCGTGGATAGGACGTAGCAAAGTATTGGCTATTCAGCTCTACCAGAATGGTCAGTATCATATAGGGTGGCTCAAAATTCATTTCAATGCAGAAACCGAGGTAGCAACCTTGCTTGAATACGCGCACCACAAGAGACCTCAAACACCCATTGCTTTACAATAAGCCAGCTAAACTAATGCAGCGATGCAACACGGTGCATTAGTTTTCCTTACTTTTCATATCGTAGATTATGAATTATTCTACCTTTGGCCAATTCCTTAGATACACCAGAGTTATGGAAAATTTGGGTATACTGGCTGCAATACTTACCACCGGAGCGTTCTTGCCTCAGGCCATAAAAACCATTCGAACAAGGCACACCGAAGACCTGAGCCTCACAACGTTTGCCATGATGTTTTTAGGTACTCTTTGTTGGTTGGCCTATGGATTATCCATTGATAATCGCCCACTCATAATCGCCAATATAATTACGGCTCTACTGGCGGGCATCATTCTGTTTATGAAGTTACTCTCTTACCGAAAACCCAGAGATTAATATTGCTCGTACCAGTGAAAATGCTCCTCCACCAGTTTCTTTCTCTTCTGCTTTAGAAAATCTAAATATCCCTGTGCTACCGGAGAGAGGTTTTTGCCTTTTAACCAAATGAGATTCCAACGGGTAACAATCGGCAGGCCCTTCAATGGAATTATTTCCAATTGCCCATTTCTGAGCTCATTTCTGAGCCCTATAAGGGGCATAATAGAATAACCAAGTCCTGCAATTACTGCCTGCTTAACGGCTTCATTAGAAGTAAGCTCCAGCTTCTTATAAGTAGAAATGGATTTTGAACGAATGAACGACTCCATGGCATTGCGTGTAGCCGAGCCTTGTTCTCTATATATAAGAGGGTATTGTTGCAGAAAATCCTTTTTATCAGAATCGGCCAAAGCCCTGAGTTGCGGACTGCCCACCAGATATAGCTTGTTTTGAAGCAACTCTAGCCTATCGATACTCAGGTGGGCAGGCAAAACCGACACCAACGAAAAATCAACTTCATTTTCCTCCAGGTTAGAGATCACCCTACTTTTATTGGTTACGTCCATAATCAGATCGACACCCTTGTGTTTTCGCATGAATTCAGACAGAAAATAGGGCATTACGTACTTCCCTGTAGAAACTACAGAAACCTTGAGTCGACCTGCCAATTGCTGGCTGTAGGCCAAGGTTCTATAACTAATGGCTTCTACCTCGTTGAGAATCCTTTCTGCAGCCACAGCTATTTCCTTTCCAAAATCGGTGATGTACAATTGCCTACCTACTACCTCAAATAGCGGTACAGAAAACTGATCCTGAAATTTTCTGAGCTGAATAGAAACTGCTGGCTGAGTTAAAAAAAGCTCTTCTGAAGCCTTGGTAACGCTTTGTGTATGAACTACTTTAAGGAAAACCTTGAGCTGATGCAGGGTATAATCCATAAATTATGTTTATGATTAACATATGAAAGATAAATAAAAATTTATCAATCACAGCCTTCATCTTTGTGCCGCATTAAAAAAAGAACTATGCGCACAACATCGACAACCGAATGGACTGAAAAGCGAGCCAAGTCAGAAAATGCTTCTCCTGTCAAATCAGAAGCTTTCATAGTAAGTCAAAGCCTGGTTTTCATAGGGACAGTTTTGTTGGCTTTAGCTTGCTGGATTATGCTGGTCTTCACCTATGCCAGCGCCTTAAAGGCCCCCGCCATAGCCTCAGGAGCCATCGTTTTCTTCGCTTCTATTATTCACCTGATACAATCAAGTAAAACCAATCAAAAGTCATGATTCACGAAAAAGAAAATCAAATACAGTTAATGAACCAAACCCTGTCTCCTTCACAAGCCTTTGAACAAATGGCTGCCATGGTAGACGGATTGATAAAGCAAATAAACCTTCAAAACCTCAGGGCCTTTGAGCAACCAAATCAGCTAAAATCCAATGCCGATACAGAAGCTTATATAGACCATCTAAAGCAACAGAAGCAAGAACTTCATGAACGGTTTATGTTAGCAGAACAGCTGGGTTGCCATATTGAAGCAACGGTCTCATTCAACATTAAACTAACCCGATAGACCGGGCCTACAGCCCGGATTTGCCAAGCCTTCATGGAATTACAATTATTGTTCGATAACCTGACCAACCCGGCCTTGCTCTTCTTCTTTCTGGGTCTGTTGGCCGTTCAGCTAAAAAGCGATCTGGAAATACCAGCCAATTCGTCCAAATTCATTTCCATATACCTTCTCTTCTCCATAGGATTTAAAGGAGGTCAGGAGTTGTCTCACGAAACTATAAATGCGGAAATCCTCTGGTCGTTGGTTTTTGGGGTAGTTATGGCTCTTATTGTACCTATATACTCCTTTTTTCTACTAAAAAAGAGACTTGGGGTACAAAATGCGGGGGCCATAGCCGCAGCCTACGGATCGGTAAGCGCAGTAACTTTTGTAACGGCCGTTTCCTTTTTAGAAATGCAGCAAATAGCTTTCGATGGGCACATGGTGGCTGTAATGGCACTTATGGAGGCCCCCTCAATTGTTATAGGAGTACTGCTTATGGCTCTTTTCAGAGAAGAAAGTGAGCACAAAGTCTCTTTCAGCCGTATCCTAAAGCATTCGGTAACCAATGGCAGTGTGGTACTCATACTGGGTAGTTTGGTCATTGGCTTTCTTGCCTCCGACAAACAGGCTCAAGGCATAGAACCCTTTACTACCGATATTTTCAAAGGCTTTTTGGCGGTTTTCTTACTAGATATGGGAATAACCAGTGGCAGGAAACTCTCCACATTCTTGAAAAACGGCTGGTTCACTTTGTGTTTTGCTGTGCTGGTGCCTTTAATTAACGGGTCGGTTGTTGCCTTTGTGAGCCAATACATTACAGATAACATTGGCAACCAACTGCTGTTTTCCATACTGGCAGCCAGTGCTTCTTATATTGCTGTGCCGGCCGCCATGAAGCTGGCTGCCCCTAAAGCTAACCCCGGCTTATATATACCTATGGCACTGGCGATTACCTTTCCACTCAACATTACCTTAGGCATGCCCCTGTATTTGTCTATCATTCACCTCAACTGATTTGCAGACAAAAAACAACCCGGCCTACGCAACCAAAGCACTTTTAGAAACGATAGTAAACCTATGATTACCTTCTGAGCAGAAGAAAATCATAGGTTTTTACTTTTTAATCACCAATACATGACTCCAAAAACACTGGTTGAAGAATGGGTTAGGCTTTTTAACAAAGGCAACGCCCAGGCATTAGGCCAACTATATGCCGAAGAGGCTATAAACCATCAGGTAGCCAATAGCCCCCTAAAGGGCAAAAAAGCCATCATCAACAGTTTTGAAACCGAGTTTGCTACGGCCAAAATGACTTGTATAGTTGAGCATATTTTCGAAGATGGAGACTGGGCTATTTTGGAATGGAAAGACCCTCTGGGACTACGAGGTTGTGGCTTTTTTCAGGTTTCGGAAGGAAAAATAGTGTTTCAAAGAGGCTATTGGGATAAGCTTTCATTCCTTCGCGTGCACAATCTTCCTCTTCCAACTACCTAAACTGCCCAATCTTACTAGCTTTGAACGTGCAATTTTCCAAGCCACTCCGCAACCGAAAGAAGACCATCATTCGCCAGTATACACTGGGATGGATGGCAGGCCTTATATTTTTGGTTTTTATCAGGAGTGTGGGCACTGTAGAGGTAAGCCGCTTTAACCCCAGCCTGGACGTAGCTATTTTCTTTGCCGGACTACTGGGAGGCTTCTTTGGTATGATCTCAGGCTACTTTCAGTTTCTGCTGGAAGAAAAAATCTATCGGCAGACCTCCATTAAAAAACTCCTTATAATCAAGGGGGTATACCTATTGGCTTTTGTAGTCGCCATGATATTTGTGGCCTACTTAATGTCTGTACATATTCTAAAATTTGAGATTGGTCTGTGGGAGTTTGCTACCGATGCCGGTAGTGGCGTGGTGTATCTTTACATCATTGTTTTCGATCTGTTTATGTTGGTTTTACGACAGGTTAATTTAATGTTGGGCGAAGGCAACCTCACCAAGTTACTGATGGGCGAATTCTACGAACCGCATGAAGAAGAGCGTATATTTATGTTTCTGGATCTGCAATCTTCTACCCAGCTTGCTGAAAAACTTGGCCACATTACCTATAGCAACCTGATCCAGGACTGCTTTTACGACTTAGGAGTGGTATTGGCCTATGAGGCCGAAATTTATCAATACGTGGGCGATGAGGCCATACTCACCTGGCCAACCCCTGCCGGCATTCGAAACAACAACTGCCTTAAAGCTTTTTATGCTTTTCAACACCAAATAGAATTGCGCAAAGAGCATTATGAAAAAGCCTATGGCATTGTGCCGTCTTTTAAAGCCGGTGTAAATCTGGGCAAAGTTACCACCACCGAAGTGGGCAAATACAAAAGAGAAATAGCTTACCACGGAGACACGCTCAACACAGCCGCTCGTATTCAGGCCAAATGCAATGAGCTGGAGAAACCGCTTCTGGTTTCTCAACATCTCAAAGACCGAATTCTTGGTAGGAAATTCGTTTTTCATTTTATGGGAGAAATGCCCCTAAAGGGTAAGGAAGAGGCGGTGGCTATTTATGCCGTAGAGCCTGCATCATAAAAAAACACGCTAGCCCAGCAGACCAGCGTGTTTTCTCCAGACATTCGTTTCAATTATTCTCCCTGGCTTAGCGAGTAGCCTCGCTCACCATCAAACTGATAAAGGTGCTCCGTCTTAATAAAGTCGAAACCGACCTTCTGCACATTTTGGAGCAGTTCAATTACATCAGAGTTTTGTAAAACCTCTCCATTTGGATTGGTAAACCTGCACCTCCAATGATCGGTTTTGAAAGTCTCAGGCATACCATTAGGGTATACCAACACCCCACGGTTAGAGATAAGCTTTAGCTTTAGGCGCTCGGTAGAAGCTTCGTTGAGCAGCTTATCGCCTATCTCATTGGCATCTCTGTTTTCGCCCCTCCAGTCGATAAACACATCTACCCCAACAAGCTCTTTCTTCTTAGCCGGTTTTTCCTTTACATCTATACTAATAGAAACATTTTCATCGTAGTGTACAGGCTTCAGCTTAGTTGGTTTCTGGCCTAGTCGCTCTATCACCGCATCGGCAAATTCTTTGGTACCTACACGCTCCACACTGCGCTGCGCTCGATAGATATCACCGGTATGAATACCATCTTCCAATGTCTTGAGCCATGCATTCTGAATAAGTTCGGCTTTGTCGGCCTTGCCTAACTGCACAAGCATCATGGTAGCTCCATTCAGTAGGCCTGATGGGTTGGCTATGTTTTGTCCGGCAATGTCAGGAGCCGAGCCGTGAATGGCCTCAAACATGGCATGGTTCATACCAATGTTGGCCGAACCGGCCATTCCCACAGAACCCGCCACTTCAGCAGCAATATCCGAAATCACATCGCCATATAAATTGAGGGTTACCACCACATCGAGCGACTCCGGGCGAGCTGCAACAACAGCCGACCCAATGTCTATAATCCAGTGATCGGCAGCAATATCAGGGTACTCCTTAGCCACTTCATTAAACACCTTATGGAACAATCCATCGGAATGCTTCATAATATTATCCTTGGTCATACAAGTCACCTTCTTGCGGTTATAGGCTCTTGCATACTCAAAGGCATATCGGATAATTTTTTCAGAGCCGGGTTCAGAAATCAGCTTCAGGGTTTGCACCACTTCACTGGTTTGCTGGTGTTCAATACCGGCATATAAGTCTTCCTCGTTTTCGCGCACTATTACCACGTCCATGTGGGGGAAATGAGACGGCACGTAAGGCGGGTAAGCTCTAAACGGACGCACGTTGGAAAAAAGGCCGAGCGATTTTCTAATGGTTACGTTCAAACTTTTGTAACCTCCACCCTGAGGGGTAGTGATTGGAGCTTTGAGAAAAACAGGGTTTTTACGCAGTATATCCCAAGACTCGGGGCTTATGCCCGACTTATGGCCTGCTTTATACACTTGTTCTCCAATTTCTATGACATCGTAAGTTAGGCCAACTTCTGCGGCATCCATAATACGAATGGTAGCACCCATAATCTCAGGACCAATACCATCGCCATAGGCAACTGTAATTCTGTCTGTTTTACTCATTCTTCTGGGGTTAGTCTTTCGGCCGCAAAGGTAGTGACCATTGTTTGTTTTCGGAATTTAAACCCCAAAATCTGCCAATTGTTAGATCATTTTTTATAGGAATGGATGGTGCCGTTTTAGTTTACCACCTATGGCTATTATCTTTGGCACCTAGCTCAAACGAATATGACTGCTTTTAGCAACATCCTTTTCGAAAATAAAGAGGGCATTGTTTACCTAACCATTAACAGGCCCGACAAAATGAATGCGCTCAATGCCCAAACCATTGACGAAATAAAATTGGCCTTCGAAACCATTTATGACGACAACTCCATAAGAGGAGTGGTTATTGCCGGTGCCGGAGACAAAGCCTTTGTGGCAGGAGCCGATATTTCTGAAATAGCCAGTCTTTCTGAGGTAAATGCCAGAAAATTTGCAGAAAGCGGACAAGAGGTTTTTGCTGCCATAGAAAACTGTCATAAGCCGGTTATTGCTTTGGTCAATGGTTTTGCCCTTGGTGGAGGTTGCGAACTGGCCATGGCTTGCCACATGCGTGTAGCCACAGCTACGGCTAAATTTGGACAGCCCGAAGTGAAGCTTGGCATAATTCCGGGCTATGGAGGTACTCAGCGTCTTACCCAGCTGATTGGTAAAGCGAAAGCGTTTGAACTCTGCATGACTGCCGATATGATTGGTGCCGAAGAGGCCAAAAGTCTTGGACTCGCCAACCACGTGGTAAACACCATAGAAGAAGGAAAGGCGAAGTGTGAAGAAATATTGGGCAAAATTGCCTCCAAAGCACCCATAGCCATTGGTTTGGTTATAGACTGTGTCAATGCCGTTTTCAACGAACAGGAGAATGGTTACCAGACCGAGGCCAATAGCTTTGCAGCTTGTACCAAAACCGCTGATTTCAAAGAAGGCACCACGGCATTTCTTGAAAAACGACCGGCAACTTTTAAAGGAGAGTAACTGATTCCAACACCATTTTTGCTTTTTTTACGTTGAGTGATGGTGGTGAAAATACATGACCAACGCAACTCACATGTTGGGCCTTAAAAGCCCGGGCTTTCTATGAGTCAACTCAGAAAACTGGCAGGACAAACCGCCTATTATGGCATTAGCAGCATTCTCGGAAGGGTGCTCAACTTTCTGCTTTTACCTATATGGACCGCCCGTTTGGTCACCGAGGAGTATGGAAGCGTTACCTATCTTTATACATACCTGGCTCTGGGGCTGGTAATCTATACCTTTGGTATGGAAACGGCCTTTTTTCGTTTTAGCCGAAAAATTGATGCGCGCCAGGCATACCATAATGCGGCTACGGCAGTCTTACTGGTCTCCGGCTTACTTTCAGGCCTGCTGTATGTAGGAGCACCGGGCATAGCCCGCTGGCTCGATAAGGGAATTCAAACGGAGTACATTCAATACATGGCCGCTATACTTTTTATAGATGCGGTAGTGGCCATTCCGTTTGCCAAGCTACGGTTGGAAGAACGACCACTAAAATTTGCGCTCATCAAAACCGGGGTGATTACCATTACTATTCTGCTCAACCTTCTTTTCATAATCGTATTCCCGGATATACTACAAGGCAAATACCTCTCATCTCTTTCAGGCTTTGTAGAGAGTTTCTATAAAACCGATTATGGAGTTGGCTACATCTTCCAGGTAAACTTAATGGCCAATCTACTCTACATACCCTTTTTGTGGTCAGAGTTCAAGTCGTTAAGGCTGAGAATCCACTGGCCAACCTTCAAACCCATGCTCAATTATGGCCTTCCCATCTTCCTAATGGGCTTGGGCGGCATCTTCAATGAACAAGGTTATAGCCTGATAATGATTGAGTTACTTGGAGAATCGGAGTTGGGTGTTTTTTCCAGTGCTGTAAAACTCAGTGTAATTATGATGTTGGGTATTCAGGCCTTCCGCTATGCTGCCGAACCCTTTTTCTTCAACCATGCCGAAAACCGCGAAGCACCCGCTCTTTTTGCTAAAATCATGCACTACTTTGTAGTGTTTAACATCTTTATGATGGTGGCCGTAGCCTTGAACATAGACCTTATTAGCGATCTTTTTTTGCGCAAGCCCGAATACAAACAAGCACTTTATGTATTGCCCGTATTGCTTTTAGCCAAACTATTATATGGTATTTATGTCAACCTCAGCGTATGGTTTAAGCTAAAGGACAAAACCATTTTCGGAACCTATTTTGCGCTTATTGGTGCGGTGGTTACCCTCGCAGGCAATGTACTCCTCATTCCGCTATTGGGTTACTACGGAAGCGCCTTTGCTTCCTTGCTTTGTTATGCCGTAATGTCTTTTCTATGCTACCAAAAAGGCAAAAGTGAGTTTGCTATCCCCTATCGTTTCAAACCACTGGCCGGCTATCTGCTTCTGGCCATGGGGGTAATTTATGGTGTGGAGTTCATTCAATTGACTAATGGGTGGCTTTCGTATGGATTAGACTTGTTTGTTACTCTAATTTTTGCGGTATTTATGTATCTCAGGGAAGGTAAATCGTTGAACTACAAAACCGTAAGCAATCCTACACGGTAGTTAGATCAAGTATTTACAACCAACAGCTAAAGAATGTCGTTGCGTGAACAGATTGTGAAGCAGATTAACAAACTCCTTTTTCTTGCACTTATCTGGATTTTGAGTGCCTTTAGCCTTAAGGCATGGCAGGTTGAAAGTACGCTTAAAAAAGAGACCAGCAAGTATGACCAGGCCAATGCAGAATACTTGCTCATTGAAGCCCAAAAATACTTTTTGCTCGAAGACTATGAGCGAGCCATTGCCTTTCTGGATAAATCCATTGACGTAGATGAAAAAAACCACGCTGCCTGGTTTAAAAAGGCCGAAATTTATTTAGCGAAAAACGACACTAAGAAAGGTGTGGAGGCCATTCAAAAAGCCATTGCCTTGTCGAGCAACAACAAGTACTACTACGTATTGGCTGCTGAACTGGAAAAAGCAAACCGAAACCCCGAAGGTGCTGCGCGCTACTACGAACTCATGGCTTCTTACACCCCTGACTATCAGGTGTACCTGGTGGAGCTGGCTAATGTTTTTCAGGCCGTGGGTAAAACCAGAGAGGCCATAGAACTCTTCCGCAAACAGGAAAGCCTAACGCTGGATCAAAGCATGAAGTTGGTTGAAATGCTCATGCAAAGCTCAAAAGAAAAAGAGGCCATTACACTCATGGAGCAGTTGGTCATAGACTATCCGCTCGATATGGACATCAAGTACCAGTATGCCAATGTACTGAGTAGCTCAGGCCAACAAACGGAAGCCATACAGTTTCTGGAAAATCAAACATCCATGAATGCCGCTATGCGCCTGCTACTTTCCGATCTTTATGCTTCTCAGGGGCAATCGGACGCCAAGTTTCAACTATTAACCCGCTCGTTTAACGATCCAAATGCTTCACTTTCAGATAAAGTACTGTTACTCGGGCAACTCTTACTAGAAAACAGCAGCCAACCTCCGGTTGGTCTCATAGACAGTTTACAGACCGCTCTGGAAAACCAATACCCTAATGAACCTCTGGCTATAGAAAACGGAGCCTACGTTTACACCAAACTAGCCGAACAAACCAGCGGTCCACAACGCGCCCTCTTCAGAACAAAATCCATAGAAAAATATCAGCAACTCAAAGATTTAAAGCCGGGCGATTTTAAAGTATGGGATAAAGTATTAACCCACGCCTACGAAAACGAAAACTGGAAGCAACTCAATATTGATGCTGAAGAAGCGCTAAGTCTATTCCCTAATCAGGCCATTTTTTACATTTATCTGGCCAGCGCTAAAATAGAGCTGAACGAATTGGATGAAGCCAGCGACTTACTTGGTCAGGCCACCCGAATGACTCGTGCAAACACTTTGCTTAAAAGTCAGATACTGGCCAAACAAGCCCAAATAGCTTTCCTCAACGGACAAACCGAAACTGCCGACAGCCTATTAAAAGAAGCCGTGAGCCTGGAGGAAGTTCACCCCGATGCGTTGAAGCAAAATGGAGAAATACTCCTCAGCCGGGTGGAAAAAAATGCAGCCCCTGTATCCGAAAAAAGTGCAGAGCTCAAAAAAGTGAAAGAGTCGGCCGAAAAGTTATACGCCAACGGACAGTATAATCAAGCCCTTATTACACTCTTACATTATATTCATACATTTGAAGATTTGAACGATGGCGCTACTCTTGAACTGTTTGGAGATACCTACTTTCAGATCAAGTTAAACGCGTTGGCAGTCAAGTACTGGAAAATGGCAAAAGAACTCGGTGGGGGTTCAGAAAAATTAGATCAGAAAATTGCAAGCGGACAAATCAATTAAAAAGGCATTATATCTGGGCATGCTAGCCATGCTAGTGCTTTTTAGCAGTTGTAACAAACGATTCTTAGGGTTTAAGTTTTCACCCAGAGAGGTGCTTACTATAGAAGAAATTGACTACGAATATATTTCTACCCGCTCCAAAATCAGGTACAAAAATCAGGAAGATAAAACCAAAGCTACCGCCAACATACGCATTAAGAGAGACAGCCTTATTTGGTTCACACTGAGCAATGGAGTGGGTATCGAGGGGGCTAGAGGGCAAATTACGCGCGACTCTGTGATTATTCTGGACAGAATAAACCGAAACATATATGCCTATAGTTTTGAGCAACTAAGCGAACAGTTTCAGTTTGAGTTTAGCTACTCTCTTTTTCAGGCCATAATTATTGGTGATTTACCCGTACCACTTTCCAAAAACGATGACATTGTAGAAAAAAACAACAATTTCTATGTCACTCAGCGCGTAAGAGATTTGAGGGTTAGCAATATGGTAAGTTCAAAAAACAGAAGACTGGAAAATGTGTTTGCCACCACACTTAGAAATGACAACACACTGGAACTCAAATATGGCGACTTCAAACCCTTAGAAGGCAAGCCTTTTGCTTACAAAGCCCTTATGATTCTCACCTACTATCAGGACGGCAAAAAACAGGAGGCCGAAATTGACATTGAACACAACCGTGTGAAAATTGAAGACGAATCGCTTAGCTTTCCTTTCAATATCCCAGACCGATATGAGAAGCGCCAATAAGTCTGTTTTACTTACTCTGTTTTTTGTGCTGGCCTTGAGCTGGAGCAATACCTTATTGGCTCAAAATGAGCGTGATAAACTCGAAAAACAGAAAGCAGAGATACTGCGAAAAATTAAGGAAAACGAAAAAATACTAAATCAGACTACCGAAAAAAGAAGCACCTCTTTGGGTAGACTCAAGGCTCTAAACAATCAAATCTCTTCGCGTGCCTCCCTCATTAAGGCCATTAATTCTGAGGTAGACCTACTCGATGCTGAAATTGCCGAAAATCAAAGCATTGTCAATGCTATGGAAAGGGATCTTCAGGCTTTAAAAAAAGAATATGGCCAAATGATTTACGCCACACAAAAAACCAGTTCCGGCTTTAATCAACTCACGTTTTTGTTCTCCTCCAGTACATTCAACCAGCTTTTCATGCGCATGCGCTACATAAGGCAATATGGAGATGCGCGTAAAAAACAGGTTCGGCAAATTGAGATTGTTCAGCAAAACCTCAATGAGCAAATAGCTGAGGTGGCTCGACAAAAAGAACAAAAACAAGCCCTCTTGAATGATGAGTTGAGCGAAAATCAAAAACTACAAGGCTTGCAGTTGGAGCAAAAGAAGCTTATCGCCCAACTGGAGCAGCAAGAGAGCCGCATTAAAAAAGAACTTGAGAAACAACGGGAATCCGAACGCGAACTCACCAGCCGCATAGAAGATATAATAGAAGCCGAAAGAAGAGCTGCTGCCCTGGCCAACGTAGACATGAAAGCCCTGAGTACGGCTTTCGAACAACAGCGAGGCAAACTCCCCTGGCCGGTAGATGAAGGCTTTGTTTCTTCGAAATACGGACTACACGCCCACCCTACACTCAAAAGAGTAGAAATCAATAACAAAGGCATAGACATACAAACCTCAAGCAATGCAACCGTCAAGGCCGTTTTTCCTGGCAAAGTAATTGGCGTAATGTCTATTCCGGGTCAGGGAATCACCGTTATACTCCAGCATGGCGATTACTTTACCTCATACTCAAAACTAAAAGCTGTAACCGTCAAAAAAGATCAGCAGGTGCAGGCAGGAGATGTATTAGGGCAAGTTCTCACCAACAATGAAAATGTGTCGGAAATGAAGTTCCGCATCAATGCCACCAATGGAACAGTTAACCCCGAAACCTGGTTGCAGCGTAAAAACAATAAGCCTTAAGCCGCATATCATATTTGTGAGTGAGTTACTTAGATCGGATAGAACTCTCCCGGCCACAAGCGGTCTGTTCACAGCTATTTGCGAAGACTAAATGATAGTAGACCGTAGAAACATACATCATACGACCTAAGTAAGTAGTCTATCGTATTTTTTAGGCCATCTGTCAGCAAAAATCAGGAACTACCATTAAAGTAGTTGGTTTTCTAGGCTTAGAATCATAGTTTTTGCCTATCTTTGACGAATTGAAATTTATGTCCATGGAAACAATTTTAGCGCTAGGAATGCCGGGAGGACCCGAAATCTTTGTCATCTTATTTATCGTGCTTCTTTTGTTTGGTGCCAAAAAGATACCTGATTTGGCACGTGGCCTTGGCCGAGGCATCAGAGAATTTAAAGATGCTACCAAGGAGATTAAGAAAGAAGTAGACGAAGCAGGTAAGGAAATCGATAAGCAATAGGTTTCAATGAAGGAATATCATCGACTGGATGAGATTCAGGAAGACCTTTCGCTTGGAAAAATAACTTGTTCACAGTTGGTAGACTACTACCTGACCAACATTGAGCGAGATAAACAACTCAACGCCTTTGTAGAGGTATATGCAGAAGAAGCCAAACAACGGGCGCGCGAGTTAGATAAAAAAATTGAGCTAAAAACAGCCGGCCCGTTGGTCGGCTTAATTTTTGGCCTCAAAGACCTCATATGCTACAAAGACCATGAAGTATCGGGGGCCAGCCACATCCTTAAGGGTTTCGAATCTCAGTTCTCCGCAACTGCTGTTGAGCGATTACTCCAACAAGACGCAATACTCATTGGCAGGCAAAACTGCGATGAGTTTGGTATGGGTTCTTCCAATGAAAATTCAGCCCATGGCCCTGCCAAAAACCCTGTAGATCCCGCGCGTGTTCCAGGAGGCTCATCAGGGGGCTCAGCTGCTGCCGTAGCCGCCAACATGTGTCATGTAGCACTCGGTACCGACACCGGAGGCTCGGTAAGACAGCCCGCTGCCTTTTGTGGCATCTATGGTTTAAAACCCACTTATTCTCGTATTTCCCGCTGGGGGCTTCTGGCCTACGCCTCATCGTTCGATACCATAGGCATATTTTCCAGGTCTGTTGAAGATAATGCCCGCATACTGGAAGCCATAGCCGGTAGAGACGAAAAAGATGCTACCAGTTCATCGCGTCAGGTTGCCCAATATAGTAATGCACAACCTCACGGTACTTATCGAATTGCCTATTTCCCCGAACTGTTTGACCACAACGGACTACAGCCCGAAATACAAGAGGCTTATAAAAACTGGGTGCGTGAGTTAGAAAAAGAAGGTCATTCATTAGTAGAAGAAAGTTTTCCTTTTGCCGAATATATACTACCCACTTATTACATACTTACAACGGCCGAAGCCAGCACCAATCTTGCTCGTTACGATGGAGCTCACTATGGCTTAAGAAGTGGTACCTCCAACGATTTGGAAGCCATGTATAAAAACTCGAGAACGGAGGGCTTTGGAGACGAAGTAAGGCGAAGGATCATGCTCGGCACTTTTGTGTTAAGTGCCGACTATTACGATGCTTATTTTACGCAGGCGCAGAAACTAAGACGCCTCATTAAAGAGGCCACGGAAGCAATACTGCAAAAGGTAGATTTCATAATTACTCCCACTACCCCCACCACGGCTTTTGAACACAAGAGTCACGCTAGTCCATTGGCTATGTACATGGCCGATTTGTTCACAGTACAGGCCTCTATTTGTGGGTTGCCGGCCATTTCCGTTCCTATGGGCAATGATGCTAAAAACTTACCAATAGGGATGCAAATTATGGGAGCGGCTTTTGAGGAAGAAAAACTTTTC
>NZ_DDDQ01000148.1:0-13796 GCF_002336325.1 Roseivirga sp. UBA1976
CTCGATGAGCCCACCAACCACCTCGATATCGATACCATTGAATGGTTGGAGAAGTACTTGGCCGTAGCCAACATGGCGTTAATTTTAGTAACTCACGACCGCTACTTTCTGGAGCAGGTAACCGATAACATTATTGAACTGGAAGCCGGAAAAGCATTTACCTATCAAGGTAACTATGCCTATTTTCTGGAGAAAAAAGCCGAACGAGAAGCCAATGAAAGTGCTTCCATAGACAAAGCCCGTAACCTTTACAGAAAAGAACTGGAGTGGATTAGAAGACAACCACAAGCCAGAGGTACCAAAGCAAAATACAGGGTAGATGCCTTTCAGGAAACCAAAGAAAAAGCCTTTAGCGCTCAAAAAACAAATGAGCTAAACCTTCAGGCCAATACAGCCCGACAGGGCAAAAAGGTATTGGAAATAGAGAAATTGAGCCATGGTTTTGGAGACCGACAATTAATCAGTGACTTCTCCTATACCTTTCAGAGGCAAGACAGAATAGGAATAGTAGGTCCTAATGGCAGTGGAAAAACCACTTTCATAAGGCTGATTACACAAGAGTTGGCACCCAATTCGGGTTATATTGAACTTGGCCCAACCACCAAATTTGGCTACTACCGACAGGTAGAAGATCAGTTCGACCCGCAACAAACCGTAATAGATTTTGCCAAAGAAATCGCTGAAGTGATTGAAGTTGGCAAAGGCCGAAGCATACCTGTTTCGCAGTTCCTCACCCGTTTTCTGTTTCCTCCGGAGGTTCAGTACAAACCCATTGGCAAATTAAGCGGTGGTGAAAAACGCAGGCTGCAACTTCTGCAGGTTCTATTAAAAAGCCCAAACTTTCTGGTGCTCGATGAACCCACCAACGATCTGGACTTGATTACGCTGGGCACTTTAGAAAATTACCTGGAGAACTTTGAAGGCAGCCTCATTATTATCTCGCACGATCGCTACTTTATGGATAAACTTGTTAACCACCTGTTTGTGTTCGATGGTCAAGGACAAATAAGAGACTTTCCTGGCAACTATACTGACTACCGTATGCAGGCAGCAGAAAGCCCCCAGGTGGCCAAACCTACAGAACAAAAAAAGGAAAAGACCAAGGAACCAAATGAACGGAAAAAGCTTTCATTTAAGGAGCAACGAGAGTTTAGCCAGTTGGAACAACAGATAGCCGATCTGGAACAGGAGAAAAGCCGATTAATCAATGAAATGAATCAGGTAACTGATCATGAAGAGTTGTCGGAACTGGCCAAGCGCCTTCAGACAGTTTCTGATGAACTCGACCAAAAAGAATTGCGCTGGCTGGAGCTCTCCGAATTGACGTAGTGCATGGCAGTAATAGAATTGACCAACGACAAGGTAAGTTTAGTAGCAAATACCGAAAAAACGATACTGGAAAACACACTGGCTGCGGGCATACCGCACACCCACGCTTGTGGAGGCTTTGCCCAATGTTCTACCTGCCGTGTCTATATCGAGGAAGGTTTGGAAAACCTTTGTCCCCGAAATGAAGAAGAATCGTCTCTTGCTCAACAATTAGGACTGCTGCCTGAGGTAAGGCTCGCGTGTCAGACTAAAATTAATGGGGATGTAAAGATGAGAAGACTCGTACTTGATGAAATCGATGAAACCATTATCCTGGATCATGGTAGCACCCTTTCGCCCAGAAGCTTGGGAATTGAAAAAGACGCATCCATACTCTTTGTAGATATTGCCGACTACACTGCTTTTTCGGAAAAAACTCCGGCTTACGATGTAGTGCATATTCTCAACCGCTACTTTCATATAGCCGGCACAGTTGTAAAAAAATATGGAGGGCGAATAATTGATTACTACGGAGATGGCTTTTTGGCCATCTTTGGGTTGGACGATGATCCGAAACACTCCGAAAACCTCATTAAAGCCGGATTCGAATTGAAAACAGCCATCGATAAGTTCGACCATGCCGTACACGATATTATTGACAGTGACTTTAAAATCCGGCTGGGAGCACATACCGGTAAAATCATTTGGGGAACCATAGGCATTGAAGGCATGCAGAAGGAAGCCGCCATTGGAGATACCGTAAACTTGGCCAGCCGAATAGAACAAGCCAATAAAACACTCAATACTCGGTTTTTAGTATCAGAAGCTCTCTACAAAAAACTACAACACAAATGTTCGGTTTGTCAGAGTTTCGAAATAAACGCCAAGGGTAAAAGCGGGATCCAAAAAGTTTACTCACTAGACCAACACTTTTTAGACTAGTCTTCCCCTTAGAGTTGGGCCGCGAAGGCAAAACTCTTCAAGCCTCTCTACTTGTGCTATTCAATTAATCGAACGAGATTCGTTACTTAAAGCTATTTTAGTACACCATGAACTCAACGTTGTTTCTTATTCTTTTTGGGTTTCTAATGGTTGTATATGCCATGAGTTTCATCTATTACATGAAACAGCGCAGCAACCGGAAGAACAATCAAAACCGTATTTTACAACTCCCACTATTCATGGCCTTCCTTATTGGCCCCTTACTTTTTTTCATGATTAACAACAACCAACGCAGAGAGAAAAGAAAGTTTATGAAAGGAAATAAAAGGCGATTCTCCTGAATTTATACAACCTCATAGGCCAGCATACGTCTACAGCCTCAAAGCTTGAACTCTTTTAGTCAATTATTACTTACTTCAACATGCATCAGGAATTCATCAATAAACTTTATGTGCGGCAACAAGCCTGCCCCAGCTGCCCATCGCCCGAAATGGTTGCCAACTGGTTCAACGACCTTCTCGGCACCCTATTCCCTGACTTTTCGCGGCAGCAGTTTAGCACTCAGAAAGAATTTGAATTACATCTGGAAAAATTACGATTGCAACTCAATCAAATTCTTTCCCGAAACCCCATTAAATCGGATATGGAACCGGACCATGTAACCGATCGGTTTTTTGATGAATTACCGGCCATTCACGCCATGCTGGAAGAAGACATAACGGCTATTTTTGAAGGCGATCCGGCCGCTAAAAGCCGAACCGAAGTAGTAAGAACTTATCCGGGTTTCATGGCCATTGCGGCTCATCGCATTGCCCATTCGCTGTATCAGCTAAAGGTTGAGCTCATACCTCGTATAATTTCGGAATATGCACATAGCCGAACGGGCATCGACATTCACCCTGGCGCAACCATAGGCCATTTCTTTTGTATAGACCATGGCACCGGGGTTGTGATTGGCGAAACCACTCACATTGGCGACCATGTTAAAATTTATCAGGGAGTAACCCTGGGGGCTTTGAGTGTAGAGAAGCGTGATGTACAAACGAAACGCCATCCTACCATTGGCGACCATGTAGTCATTTATGCAGGAGCTACTATTTTAGGTGGAAACACCGATATAGGCCATAGCTCGGTAATTGGAGGCAATGTGTGGCTTACCCACAGTGTGCCTTCCGGCTCTAAGGTTTATTACCAGGCCCAAATGAGCCACTCCAACGGAAAGAAAGACACAATTATTTTTAAAGGACAAAGCGCATGACCATTGAGCAATTAATTGGTAATACACCCTTGGTAGAATACCAACGCCTACATACCAATCCGAAAGTGAAAATCTACGGTAAACTGGAAGGCAACAACCCCGGGGGAAGTGTAAAAGACAGAGCTGCCTATGGCATGATAAAAGGGGCGCTAGACCGCGGTGAAATAAAAAAGGGCGACCGATTAATTGAAGCCACTAGTGGCAATACAGGCATAGCCTTGGCCATGATTGCCAGCATTATGGGTGTGCACATAACTCTGGTGATGCCTGATAACTCCACGCGCGAACGAGTTTTAAGTATGCAGGCCTATGGTGCTGAGGTAATACTTACGCCTGCCGCTCAAACCATAGAGTATTCCCGTACACTGGCGCAGCAAAAGGCCGAAAAAGAAGGCTATTACATGCTCAATCAGTTTGCCAACCCCGATAATTACGGACAACATTATAAAACTACAGGGCCTGAAATATGGAAGGACACCCAGGGGAAAATCACCCACTTTGTTTCTGCCATGGGCACTACCGGCACTATTATGGGAGTATCGCGCTATCTAAAGGAACAAAATCCACATGTGCAGATAGTAGGCACTCAACCAACGGATGGTTCCAGCATCCCCGGAATCCGCAGATGGTCTCCTGAATTTCTTCCTAAAATATTCGATCCACACAGGGTTGATAGAATAATAGATGTAAGTCAGGAAGAAGCTACCATAATGACGCGAAGAATGGCTAAAGAAGAAGGAATTTTGGCAGGCATGAGCTCTGGCGGTGCATTACATGCAGCGCTAAAGCTTGCCGAAGAAATTGAAGAAGGGGTTATCGTCCACATTGTCTGCGACCGGGGAGACAGATACTTAAGTAGTGACTTATTTGGGTAAGCCTGAAAACAAACATTGTCCCTAAGCCTCATCGATTGCATTGAGCCTGTAATTACTGTAGGGTTGTAATCCACACCAAATAACCGCAGGCATGCTGCTCACTGCTGACATAGGGCTGTCACATGACATCTCTAATTTTATGGTAAACGGAACAGCCATGCCCGAAAAAGTGCTGACAACATACTACCCTAAAAGCAAAACAGATTGGAGAAACTGGCTAAGTAAGCACCATGACTCAACCCAGTCTATCTGGTTAGTTTATTATAAGACTTCCAGTAACAAGCCTACTCTAAGTTGGAGTGAGGCCGTAGACGAAGCACTTTGCTTTGGCTGGATTGATAGCACAAAGAAAGCCATCGACAAAGAAAGCTACATGCAATATTTCTGTAAGCGAAAGCCCAACAGCATATGGTCTAAAATAAACAAAGAGAAAGTGGCCCGGCTTATTGAAAACAACCTTATGACCGAGGCTGGCCTAAAGAGCATAGCAATAGCTAAAGAAAATGGTTCCTGGAACGCATTGGATGATGTAGAGGCACTAATTGTTCCGAACGACTTAACCGAGGCTTTAGCAGGCTGCAAAGAGGCACTGGCATTTTTTAACAGGCTCAGCAATTCGACTAAAAAACTACTACTGCATTGGGTAACCTTTGCTAAACGGCCGGAAACGAGAGCAAAACGAATTGTAGAAATCGTAGAGAGTGCCCATAAAAGCCTGAAACCAAAACAGTTCAGGTAATTGGTTCTCCACAACCAACATCACTTGAATTTCATCCTCAAAACAAGCTCTTTTTAAGTCAACAACTGGCGTTAAAAACCGGAACTAAGTCCACACACTCATGTGTTAATGGCACCTGATAATTAGACAAAGCAAAAACATGAATAAGAGTTATCCAAGATCATTTTCGCACATAGGTATCACCGTGCCTGACCTAAAAAAAGCCGTTGAATTTTATGAAGAGGTGATGGGCTGGTATGTGATTATGCCTCCCTCTAAAATCAAAAAAGAGAAAGAAACAGCCATCGGTCAAATGTGCATCGATGTGTTTGGCGAAGATTGGGAAGAGTTTGAAATCGCCCACATGTCCACATCAGATGGAATTGGTATAGAGCTATTCTCATTCCCTCATGGAGTTAAAGAGAAGCCAGAATTCAATCCGTTCAACACTGGTCTTTTTCACTTTTGTGTACAAGATCCGGACATTGAAGGCCTAACTCAAAAAATTATAGAACGTGGTGGTAAGCAGAGAATGCCAATTCGTGAATATTACCCCAATGAAAAACCGTATAAAATGGTTTATGTAGAAGACCCTTTTGGTGTGGTATTCGAAATATATTCTCACAGTTATGAGCTCACCTATTCTTCGGGGGCATATCAAGACTAACCGCTTCATAAGGCTTCGCTAAAAGTGAGGCCTTCTCTTTTTTACGGGTAGTGCTATCCGAACTTCTTCACAACTCAATGGAATCAACCCCTACTTTCTTTCAATAGTTAAGCAAGAAAAAAGCCCTACAACCCACAGAAGCACACTATATTGGAGTAAGCTTATCTTAACAAAGTCCTAACTCACCAAATGAAGAACGCACTCCTATTTTTAACCCTTCTTTGCCCGGCTCTATTTTCCTGCAACCAAACAAAGACTAAAAACCACCAACAAGCGGAACAACGAAATACAGAAGCAGCAAAAGCCGACTCCGTTGTTTATCAAAGCCAAGCACTTACCATTATTAAGTTAACTGACCATACATATCAGCATATTTCCTACTTAGACACCGATACTTTCGGTAAGGTACCCTGCAATGGCATGTTTGTTATAAATGAGGGTGAAGGTATTGTATTCGACACGCCAACCCACTCAGAAAACGCTAAAGAACTCATCATTTTTATCCGCTCAGAATTAAAAAGTAAGATCACTGCGTTAATCCCCACACACTTCCATGAAGACTGCATCGGTGGAATTAATGAATTTGACACCCAAGGCATTCCTGCATTTGTCGGCACTCGAACGATAAAACTATTGACTGACAACAACTATAATTTCAAAACGCCCGTCAATGCTTTTAATGATAGTCTGAACTTGAAATTAGGAAACCAAGCAGTTGTCGTGCACTTTTTGGGCGAAGGCCACACCCAAGACAATCTAGTAGGCTACTTCCCTTTAGATCACGTTCTTTTTGGTGGCTGTTTAATTAAATCAGTTGGGGCCGGTAAGGGTAATTTAGAAGATGCCAACGTTCAACAATGGCCAGCGACTGTGGCCAAGGTAAAACGCAAATTTCCCGAAGCTGACCTGATTGTTCCGGGCCATGGAAAAACCGGTAATACAGCTCTTTTAGATTATACCATACAATTGTTCGAGACAAATAATCAGTAGAAGAAGCTATCATCGGCCATTGAGACAGCCGGTATCTGAGTGGCGATTTGCTCAGCCAAGTCCGGTTGAATAGACTCAATGACTCAAAAACATTAAGCACATTTCAATTATATTCTTTTGATTAGCTACCTGAATACATTCTTTCTATTTACTTGTAACAATAAACCATACCTATCTTATGCATACCATTCAACGAATGATCACCAACATCTGCTCCGATAACCTTTCTGCAAGCAGAGATTTTTATACCAGCCTGCTCGATTTCGCAGTCGATTATGACAGTGACTGGTTTGTTCATTTGATCTCCAAAGACCGCCAACTGGAACTCGGTATTATTGATCGAACCTATGATTTGGTTCCGGAAGCATTTCAGCAAAAACCACAAGGCTTTTACCTCACCTTTGTGGTCGAAAATGCCGACATAGTTTTTGAAAAAGCTAAGTCACAAGGCTTTGAAGTACTCAGTGAGCCGGAAAATACTTTTTACGGACAAAGGCGCTTTTTACTAAAGGACCCGAATGGCACTCTGGTAGACATTTCCTCCCCCACTAAGGCTCCCTGATATCACAGCCTGACTGATGTTGTCTAAAAAACTACTGCTGACCATACTAGTGCTCGGAGCCACCGCCATTTCACTATTCTTTGTACCCTGGCGGCTGCTCTGGGTTTCAATTCGGCCCCTGCCTGATAGCGTGCAAGAGCAGGTAAATCGGGTTGAAGAATATGCTCTTAGCGGTATTATAGTGTACATTGATGAAGCAGGAAAGCCCCCTAAACTCCACGCTGCAGGTTGGCACAACAGAGAAATAAAAAGTACCTGCTCAGCCCGATGCTCTTTTTAAAAGAGCCAGCATTAGTAAACTATATATTGCCGCAGCGGCTACCAAGCTCATTGGTAAAGGGCAGTTAGACCCCACGAAATCTTTGGTTCAATACCTGCCTGAACTCCGTGGAAAAGTAGAAAATGCCAATCGAATTACGCTTGAACAACTCGTACAGCACCACAGTGGTATACCTAATTTTACAGACTCTCCGGATTTTCGGTGGGACAAGCCTTTTAAGAACAATGAGAAAACACTAGAACTTGTACTGAACAAACCGGCACGTTTTGAACCCGGCCTGCGCTATGAATACTCCAATACTAACTACCTGCTTCTTGGCCATATTCTGGACAATACGTTGGGCTACAGTCATCACCAGTATATCGAAGAAGCCATATTGCGTCCACTTCAACTCAAAAGCACTTTTAGACTGCTTAGTCAAGCCAATCCGGAACGGGTAATGAGCGGATATGTCGTAGGCTGGCCTCATGATGTAAAAGGCAATGATTTTATTGAACCGGGTGTTTCTATGGTCGCTATGGCTCAATAGGTTGGTCTGTCTTTGAGGGCACTGCACAATGGTAGTTTACTTAATAACAAGGAGCAATCAATCTATGCCGGGCTGTATAGTTTTGAGCATACCGGACTTTTGCCGGGCTACCAGAGTTTGGATCGCTATTATGCAGATATAGATGCTGTTGTCATTCAGTTCACGAACACCAGCGGAGGCAAAGCCTGGAGTTTTTCAGAAATTATGCACAAGCGCCTAGTCAGGATTTAAGAAACCACAACACTCTACATGTTCCATGACACTCCCTTTGCATGTTCTGCACTTTTTTAGGAACTTGAATACAGAACCCATCCAATCCAGCCCCATGAACGCATTTGAAGCAGCCAGAATTGAAGAGCTAAAAAAGCAGATTGAATATGAGCATCAGGAAGAATATAGGTATGTAGAAAAATTTAGACCTTTGGTGCAAGAAGTAGACAGGCTTTCAAAATCTTTTCTCGGCATATTGCTAAATAGAGCTACAATAAAAAGACTCAATAAGGAAATGCAGTCTTATGCGGATGTAGCCAATGACCATCAGCGTAGGAAGAACCAGTTAAGAAAAGAATTAAACGAACTTGAATCGGCAATTCGCAATCGCCACTAAACCTCAATACTATGAACAGCAAACAAGATGAAAGAATAGCCGCCATGAGTTTTGCTTCAGTATACCCGCACTATGTAACCAAAGTAGAAAAGAAAGGCCGGACAACCGAAGAACTTCATCAGGTCATTGAGTGGCTCACCGGTTTTGATTCCAAAAAACTCCAAAGTTTGATCGATGAAAAAGCCACCTTCCAATCGTTTTTTGACCAAGCCAGCCTTAACCCCAATGCAAAGCTCATTACCGGAGTCATCTGTGGCTATCGGGTAGAAGAAATCGAAAACCCATTGACCCAAAAGGTAAGGTATCTGGATAAACTGGTAGATGAGTTGGCCAAGGGTAGAAAAATGGAAAAGATATTGAGAAGCGTATAGTCTATCGTGGTTTTGGTTCGCAAGTTTTTTGAGATTAAACCAGTCTGACCGCTCTTAGCGATCAGACCAGTAGCACCGGCTAAGCCGATAAAGTATTCTATTCCGCGGTGGTAGCATCTTTTACCCCAGAAGCCGCAGAGGTAGTCGTTCCCTTCTTGGCATACACACGGAAGTAGTATTTGGTTTTGGCGTTCAACCCAGTAACCACAAGATTGGTAGTAGTAACCTCCTTCTTAGAGTAATTATTGAGCGTGCTGCTGAAGTTGGCATTCGTAGAAACATCCACCAGGTATTTATCAGCACCGGTTACCTGAGCCCAGCTAATCTTAAAAGAGTTGGCTGTGATATCAGTTGCTGCGTTAACAGCAGGTGCGCTCAGCGATGGTTTTGGATCATCGTCTTTATCGCAAGACATAACCAAACCGGTGAACAAAAATGCCACTACCAGCATTCTCATAAGTCCACTACTTTTTTCTAACATTCTCATTTTTCTAAAAATTTGTTTTTACATATTGATAGCCCCTTGACCCTCCATTCAGGGGCCCGGTTGTAAGCTTCTATGAAGAAAAAATTTATAGTTTGAGACACATATTATTCTATTTCCGGCCGCGTTATCCTGTATTTTCATCAGGTCGAAAACTGCCTTATTTTTCACTTTCTTAACAATTCCTTGAAAAAGCCAGGCTCCATAAACCGTAAGGTCTGACTATTTTTAACCCTAATGACTTTTTACTTATGCGTTCCTATGTACTTACCATGCTTTTTGTGAGCTGCTTATGCAGCCTCTCTACTGCTCAAACTAAAGTAATTGCTCATCGCGGCTCTTCCGGTATAGCCCCAGAAAACACCTTATCGGCCTTTCAACAAGCTATTGACCAAGGAATTGAATTCTTTGAGCTGGATGTACACATTACCAAAGACGATTCCGTGGTGGTCATTCACGACAGTTCAGTAGACAGAACTTCTTCTAATGACAAGAAGGGAAAGGTGGCTGATATGACCTTTGCCGAGCTGCAAAAGGTAAAGGTAGGTTACTCCGAAAAGTTTGGCGACAGGTTCGCTGAAGAGCCAATTCCCAGCTTGCGGGAGGCTCTTAAACTAGCCAAAGACAGAATAAAAGTTTGTGTAGAAATTAAGGCCTATGGTGCCGAAGAAGAGGTATTGCGCACCATTGCTGAGCTAAAAATGACAGATCAGGTGATTATATTCTCTTTTCACTATCAGGTACTGGCTAAAATAAGAAAGCTGAATGCTGATATTCCAATTCTCTACCTCATAGGGACGGCAGATCAGTTTACCCTGGACTACGCCAAGGTAATCAAAGCCGGCTATATTGGAGTTGGCGGTGCCACTCACCTAACGGAAGCATTTATTAAAGAGGCACACGCCATGGGTATCCAAGTATGGCGATATACGGTGGACGATGAAGAAACGATGAGGGCTTTGATTGACCTGGGAATTGATGGAATAATTTCTAACTACCCAGACAGGGCTGTGAAACTCTTAAACCACTGACTATGAAGCACATTATTAAACTGGAAGAGGCAGCTATGTTTGGCTTCTCCATCTATTTATTCAGCCTGACCAATTTTGACTGGTGGTGGTATTTAGTGCTCATTCTCACTCCCGATATTGGCATGATCGGATATGCCCTAAACACCAAAACAGGTGCGCTAACATATAACCTATTCCACCATAAAGGACTTGCCATTATGGTGCTTTGCTTGGGCTGGTTGTTCAGTAACTCATGGCTAGAATTGAGTGGTATTATTCTATTTGGGCATGCAAGCCTTGATCGTATTTTTGGTTATGGACTGAAATACCCCGATCACTTTAAGCATACGCATTTGGGGTGGTTGCCCAGATCTAAGGCGGAAAGCTAAGCCTCCGATTTAGTGGTGTAAAATGGGCAGAGGCGTTAATAACCTGAGAGCTCTCGCCCATAATGCTTACATTCACAGTGTTGATCCTGTGAACTATGCGTTACTTTTTAAGCTACTTAGTCATTACCCTGTTTATTATTTCTTGTCGGCCTGCTCCTGAGAATTTTCCAATCAATGGCACATGGAAACCCGTTAGTCAGAACCTTGGCGGCACTCCGCTACCTCTGGCAGCCAATAGCAATCAAAAACTGGTGGTAACCGATAGCTTGTATACCATGCATGCAGAAAGCATAGACAAAGGCATAATTCACTTTGATGAGCATAAAATGGATATTTATGGTCAGGAAGGCCCTAATAAAGGAAAGCATTTCAAGGCCATCTATAAACAAACCAGCGGCAGCCTAACGGTGTGCTACAACCTACAGGGCGACAGCTATCCCAAAGCCTTTTCTACAGAAGGGCAGCCGCTGTATTATCTGGTAGTTTTTAAACGCATCGAATAAGTTAGTCGGTAATGAGCAAACCCTGGTCGCTAAGCCGCGACCGTATGTTTTGGTGTTGCTTCCAGAACCTATCTTCAATAATTGACCACAGCCTTCGGGCCTCAGGCACATCGTTCAAAGCATCCATTTGAGGATCGTCATCAAAGAGTATAAGCCAATATTGGAAATTCTCTTTCTCCGAGAATAACCTCAACTGCTTTAATGCCTTTTGTACGTCTCCCTGGTGAGCGTAATAAACCGCCAAACTTAATTCCTTATAAATGGACTGATCTTGCTGCATATAGTCCAGAAAATCTTTATTAAGGGCTTCAGCCTCCTTGTTCTTACCCATGGCCTCCAGCACTACAGCTATCTTTCCATGCTCATATCGGTAAATGTCAAGTTTCATTTGCTCACGCATATCCAGAAAAATAGAATAATAGTAGTAAGCCTCTTCGTAGTCGCGCATAAAGTAGCATACCTTCCCAACCTCCTGCAAAATATCCAGCCGGCTAGAGTCCTTCTTCCACTCCACTATCAGCCGATCTTTCAGCCGATTCATATCCTTTTCCTTGGCATATAACACAAAGGCTTTCAATAAGTTAGAAAACCCATTATCCTTCTCATAGTCAATGGATTTATTCACATAGTACAAAGCTTCTTCCACAAAGCCTGTTTGAATTAGCGCATTGGAAAGATGCAAATACAAGAAACTTCGGGTCATGGAATCGGTAGACGTTGCAGCCAACTGTTCTCCTCTCAGGGCATATTCCAGATACTTGGCGGTATTGGGAGTATAGTTGGCATAAAGATCTGAAAGCAAGTTAATTACATCGGTAGAATTGGGGTTATATTCAAGTGCCTTTTCCAGGTAAGGAGCCACAGAGCTATAATCTTCGTCATACATAAAAGTAAGCGCTTTAGCTATCAGGCTTTCCGGCAGCTTAGGGTCATTCAGCATAGCTTTGTCAGCACTTTGGTGTATTTCTTTTGCAAACTTCTTATCGGCCTGAAAAATATCGAGGTAGTAATAGGCCACTGTCAAAGCAGCATAGGCATGAGCAAATCCGGGGTCTAGCTCGGTCGCTTTTTTAAAGTATGGCAATGACCGCATGGTCTTCTCATCATCGCCTATCACTAACAAGTCCCTTCCTTTTAAAAACTGGTCATAAGCCTCCAGGTTATCGGTAGGTATTTTCTCAATTTGTGCCTGTTCTTTGGGGGTAATAATGGCCTGCACCTCTCCGGCAATGTTTTGTGCAATCTCTTGCTGTAGTTTAAAAATATCGCTGGTGTTGCGTTCATACTGCCGCGCCCAAAGGTGCTTGTCGGTGGCAGCTTCAATTAGCTGAATATTCAGCAGTATCCGGTCGCCAATTTTTTGTCCGCTGCCCTCCACAAAATATTTCACATTGAGCTCCTTAGCCATTTCAGGAATGGTTTTAGTCGAATTTCTGTACTTCTCAGTAGAGGTTCGGCTAATTACCCGCATGTCGGCAATTTTCTGCAAATTAATGAGCGTAGACTCCATGAGGCCGTTGATGAGGTAAACATTGGAAGAATCGCTGCTATCGTTAATGAATGGCAACACAGCAATAGACTTTTCCTCTAAAATCTCATTTTCGCGGTCGGGCCTACTTAGCAAAAACACGACAAGCAGTAGTATGAAAATACCGGCTACAATTAAAAGTGGGACCCTTATGCCGGAAGCTGGTGCGGGTGGAACCTCATGAGCGACAGTTTCCATACGTTTGCTCACCTCTCCCGGGGGGTATCCATACTGTTCTCTAAAGCACTTCACGAAATAAGAAGCACTGGCAAACCCTACCTGTTCAGAAACTTCCGAAACATTCAGTGCCCCTGTTTTAAGCAGTTCCATGGCTTTCTCCAGCCTAACCTCGCGAATAAACTGGCTCACCGATTGCCCGGTAATTTTCTTTACCCTTCTCAGCAGGTTAGAACGGCTCATACCTACCTCTTCGGCCAGTTCTGTAACACCAAATTGCTCGTGGGCCATTTGCTGTTGTATAACCTCCCTGAGTTTGTCCAGAAAATTTCGTTCGAAAGGGGGCAATTCTTGCATGGAAAAGTAAGGCCTAATATTGTACAAAGGAGGAAAATAAATGGCAGAGTAACAAACCCGAAAAAACCAGCTTCACAAGCCCAAATCGAAAGTTATGCGTCATAATTTATAGGGTTGCATCATAGTTTTAGCCCATGATTGAAACTTAATAGTATTGGCCTGATTACTGCTAACTGCCCGGCAATTGTTCTTTTCAACTTTGTGTCATCAAAAACAATGAAGAAACAAACGAATCTAAAAC
>NZ_DDDQ01000063.1:0-8772 GCF_002336325.1 Roseivirga sp. UBA1976
CTTTTTGCTCAGCTTCAGGTTCTTCTTTTGTTTTTTGCTTCTTATCGCTAAGCAGCACTACTTTTTTTACCGAGTGCGGAGAAAGTTTATTTCCGGTAGCCTTCCAGCCTTTTACGTCTATAAGCATATCAATGTCAAAGACAGAGGTCTTTCGCTCTCGCGAACCTTTAACAGTATAGTGTACTTCCAGTTGAGCAGACTCCTCGGTGGTAGCCAGTAACAATTTTGCTCCCTTTTCTTCACTAATGAAACAGAAGCGCTTGTCCATAGTGGAAGTTTCTATCTGAAACCTTTTAATGTAGTGCTGAGCCGATGCCGGATCATAATGAACAGCGGCAATAGGTTTTTGTGGATCGAACTTCTCAATGAGGTGAATCTTATCCGGTTCATAGCGGTTAGTCAGGTCAAAGCTGGTGAGTTCATATTCACCAGTGTTATAAATAACCAGTATTTTATCATCGGCCTGAAAATTACCGAGCAGCTCGCCCCTTTCATCCCGATTCAATCGACCTACCGCATCATCATACCAAATATCTAAGCCTCCAAGGGTAGACTTGCCTTCCATTTTGAGCTGAATTTTACGCACGGGATAGCGCGTAACAATATTACCTCCGGCTCCTCTTCCTTTAATCTCAATATCGGCAAAGTTGAAATCGAAAACCTTGATGCGGGCTTTGCAGCCTGATGTGAGGAAAACGGTCACCAGCTCGGCCTCGCCATTGGGGTTGGCTGTAAAATACAATATTTTAGAACCTCTTGCTCCTTTGGTCAGGTCGTATTCCTTATCGCGGGTTATGGCTAATACCTGAAAACGTTTTACCATGGTGCGCCCGGTTTTACCATCAAGGTACATCATGTTATAAACCATGCGCTCATCGTTCTTATTAAAGACGCCCGCGTAGAGTATGTCTTTCCCTACAAATACTTTGTCGGAAATTCTTACTACCTGAAACTTTCCGTCTTTTCTGAAAACGATAATATCATCAATATCAGAGCATTCGCATACATACTCATCTTTCTTTAGGCCATAGCCAATAAAGCCTTCAGCACGGTTTACGTAGAGTTTGGCATTGTTGGCAGCTACTACCGTAGCTGCAATATTTTCGAATGACTTGATTTCTGTTTTACGCTCACGCCCCTTGCCATATTTATCCAAAAGATTCTGATAGTAGGCAATGGCATAGTCTACCAGATTGGCAAGGTTATGTTCAACTTCAGCCAATTCTTCCTGCAGCTTCCGCATGAGCTCATCGGCCTTAAACGAATCGAAACGGGAGATTCGCTTGATCTTAATTTCGGTGAGCCTTATAATATCATCGGTGGTAATTTCACGATAAAAATCGGCTTTGAATGGATCAAGTCCTTTGTCTATGGTTTCTAAAACAGACTCCCAGGTTTCGCATTCTTCTATATCGCGATAAATCCTGTTTTCAATGAAAATCTTTTCGAGTGATGAAAAGAGAATCTTCTCCAGCAACTCTCCTTTCCTAATCTCCAACTCCTGCCTTAACAGATCGACTGTTTGATCTGTATTAAGCTTTAAGATTTCATTGACACTTATGAATCGTGGCTTTTCATCGATAATTACACAAGCATTGGGTGAAATACTTACTTCACAATCGGTAAAAGCGTATAGAGCATCTATAGTGATATTAGGCGACTGACCGGCAGCCAGTTCAACAAGTATTTCTACATGCTCGGCCGTGTTGTCTATTACCTTCTTAATCTTAATTTTTCCCTTATCGTTGGCTTTTATAATGGAGTCTATAAGACTGGTGGTGGTAGTGCCAAAAGGAATGTCTTTGATAATCAGCGTTTTTTTGTCGAGCTCTTCTATTTTGGCCCTCACTTTTACCTTACCTCCCCTGAGCCCTTCATTGTATTCTGAAAAATCGGCCATGCCGCCCGTAGGAAAGTCAGGGTAAATTTTAGGCTTCTTGCCTTGCAGTATTTTAATAGAGGCCTGAATGAGTTCGTTAAAATTGTGGGGTAGAATTTTAGTAGAAAGTCCTACTGCAATACCCTCTACTCCCTGAGCCAACAGCAACGGAAACTTAACGGGCAGGGTGATGGGCTCTTTCTTACGGCCATCGTAAGACAACTGCCAGTTGGTGGTTTGCGGATTGAACACTACCTCCAGTGCAAACTTGGAAAGACGTGCTTCAATATACCTGGGAGCTGCTGCACTGTCTCCAGTACGAATGTCTCCCCAGTTACCCTGAGTTTCAATGAGTAAGTCTTTCTGACCAAGGTTTACAATGGCATCGCCAATAGAGGCGTCTCCATGAGGGTGATACTGCATTGTTTGACCAATGATATTGGCAACCTTATTGAAACGGCCATCGTCCATTTCTTTCATGGAGTGCATTATGCGCCTCTGAACAGGTTTCAGTCCATCTTCTATGGCCGGAACAGCCCTTTCTAAAATTACATAGGAAGCATAGTCGAGAAACCAATTTTGGTACATGCCCGAAACGGGAATAACCTCTTTGATTTCACCATCTTCTTCGTTGATGTTTTCTAAATTTTCTTCACTCATTTTACCGCAAAGTGCGCAAAGAGCGCAAAAGGTTAAAGTTTACTCACAATTCTATTCAGACCGTCCTTTAACAAAACGGAGTTACTTTTTATCTCCAGGCTCATGGTTACCCCAATTGATGGGCTACTCAACGCCAGGTTCTAAATTATATGGCTCGGTATTTCTACCGGTTTTATTTCAACAACCAGCTTCTTGTCTCAAACTCCCAATCTGTCTTCATGCATCCTTCACACAATCAAAAAGACTGGGGAAAGACTTTTGCATTGCCCGGGCCAATGAGAAGCCCACACTTAGGCTACCTCCTCGGCCAGATCTTTCTCAATGCGCAGGTTTTCTATAATGAAGTCTTGCCTGTCGGGAGTATTTTTGCCCATGTAGAAGCTTAGTATTTCTTTAATACTGGTTTCTTTTTTAAGGATGATGGGTTCTAGACGCATGTCAGGACCAATAAACCCTTTAAACTCATCAGGAGAAATTTCGCCCAACCCCTTGAATCGTGTAATCTCCGGCTTATTTCCCAGCTTGGCAATAGCTGCTCTTCGCTCTTCATCGCTGTAGCAATAGATGGTCTCTTTCTTGTTTCTCACCCTAAACAAAGGGGTTTCGAGAATATAGACGTGTCCTCTCCTCACCAAATCGGGGAAAAACTGCAAGAAATAAGTTAGCAGCAGCAGTCTAATGTGCATGCCGTCTACATCAGCATCGGTGGCAATCACAATTTTATCGTAACGCAAACCGTCCAGACCGTCTTCAATATTGAGTGCGTGCTGCAGCAGGTTGAACTCCTCATTTTCATAGACCACTTTTTTGGTTTGTCCATAGCAGTTGAGCGGCTTACCTCGTAAACTAAAAACTGCCTGGGTTTGCACATCGCGAGACTTGGTGATTGAACCACTGGCCGAATCGCCCTCTGTTATAAAGAGAGTGGTTGCATTGCGCAAGTCTTCATCGGCCTTTTTATCGTCCAAATGAATACGACAGTCTCTGAGCTTTTTGTTGTGCAGGTTTGCTTTCTTAGCTCTTTCGTTGGCCAGCTTCTTAATACCGGCAATTTCTTTACGTTCTCTTTCCGACTGAAGAATACGTTTTAACAGGGCATCGGCTGTTTTTGAGTCCTTATGCAAATAGTCATCGAGGGCTTTCTTCACAAAATCGTTCACAAAAGTCCGCATGGTTGGACCATCGGGAGCCACGTTTTGCGAGCCTAGTTTTGTCTTGGTTTGTGACTCAAACACAGGCTCTTGTACTCGAACAGCTATGGCACCTACTATGGATGCCCGAACATCAGTTGCATCGAAGTTTTTATTGTAAAACTCACGAATGGTTTTTACCAGCGCTTCTCTCAAAGCGGCCTGGTGCGTTCCCCCTTGTGTAGTGTATTGCCCATTTACGAATGAATAGTATTCCTCACCGTATTGGTTGGTATGCGAAAGCGCTATTTCAATATCGTCTCCCTTCAGGTGAATAATGGGATACCTGAGGCTATCTACATCGGTTTTACGCGAAAGAAGATCGTATAAGCCTTTTTCCGAATGATATTTTACTCCGTTGAAGTTGATGGTCAACCCGGCATTGAGGAAGCAATAGTTCCAAATGAGATCGTCCAGGTATTGGGGAATAAAGTGGTAATTTTTGAAAATGGTCTCATCGGGCCTAAAGACTATCTGAGTACCGTTTCTTGCACTAGTGGTTGTTTCCTTAGCATCGTTTACGATCTCCCCTCTCTCAAACTCTGCTACTTTGGTTTTACCGTCTCTATAAGACTGCACTTTAAAATAGGTAGACAAAGCATTTACGGCCTTTGTACCTACTCCATTCAGCCCTACCGATTTTTGAAAGGCCCCACTATCGTATTTTCCTCCGGTGTTGATCTTGGAAACACAGTCTACAACTTTTCCCAAAGGTATACCACGACCGTAATCTCTTACTTCTACTTTGTGTTCGGATACTTTCACATCGATGGTCTTACCGAAGCCCATCATGTGTTCATCGATACTATTATCGATAATTTCTTTTACCAGTACATAGATACCATCGTCTTGGGCCGATCCATCGCCCAATTTTCCGATATACATACCGGGTCGTAGTCTTATGTGTTCTTTCCAATCGAGGGACCGAATACTATCTTCGGTATAATTCGCTACTTGATCTGCCATTCAGAATTTCAACTACTTAGGTTAGAAGCATGTGATGCACTTTTGCATACAACAAAAGCGGAAGTTAGAACTAAAATTCTAAAAATGCACGTGTCCTAAAAAGGCATTAGAATTTCGTTAAAGGTGCCTTCTGAAAATGAGCGAGTTAGTCTACGATCTACTCTTTCCCAGTAAGTACGCCAGGTAGAAAAACCACACTACTATCAGAATTGGCCCCAGATATACATAGAATCCAAGGGTTTTAGATTGCTGCGATTCAGCCAGGTTCATTAAACCAAGGAAAAACATAATGAGGCCAAAGAAAAGGTTGACAATTCCTGCAAAACCTTTAGTCCAGGTTATTAAATCCAGCTTAAGGCTTCTATTTCTCAATCCTGAACCATCTTCGGTGGTTTTAATTTTCTTGAGCGTTTGTATGAACACGGAGCAAACAACATTGGTCAAAATGAAAATAGCCAATGCACCAAAGAAATAGGTATTTCTGTCTACCGCATAAATTGGATTTCCCTGGGTATCGAACCGATAGGTAACCTGCCCTACCATGTAGGCATAGGACCATAACAAGGCTGCTGTGAATAATACGTAACTGACTGTTCTGAAAAACCCTATAAACTTATCCATATCTCTTCCCTCAAATTGATGTGAAATGTACTATTGAAACCGTACTTCAAATCAATTGGGGGCCAAAGTTAAAAGATATTGCATTTGTAACACTTTAATTAATGGATAATAAAATAGGGTTACTTACTTAAGTCGCTAGAATTATATTTCTGAACCTTGCCTCCATTTGTGTCCTCACAAATGGCTGTTAAAGGACGCTGTGAGGACACAGCTTATGGCAAGTATACTGGATCTAACAAATGCGATCTAAATGAGTAAGCCGATAATAGAGTATACGTGATTGAAGGTTCAGGATATTTCAAAAATCATTCATTTGAATTTTAAAACTCTTAATTTTATAGAGTTTCAAAATGATTCTTTTCCACTTAGCTGATATAGTTCCTTTTTACGAACGTAAAGCCCGATTAGCGAACGATTCCTGTAACATTGACCATTTACTTTACGCAAAATTCTTCCTGTATTTTCTATTAATGAGTTTCTAACGAATGAATATTAATCCAACTGTAATTGCCATACCGATCTACTTCGTGCTTATAGGCTTTGAGTTTATTGTGCTGCGTCTAAAAAAGCATAAGTCATATAGGCTGAAAGATGCTATGACTAACATTAACTGCGGAGTTGTTTCTCAGATTACGGGAGCCTTTTTGCTGGTTACCCTTTTTAGTGCCTATACGCTTATCGAAGAAAAATTTGGTTTTTTCAATATCCCAATTGTCTGGTGGGCCTTCCCTTTGGCCTTTGTGTTCTTTGACTTTATGTATTACTGGGCACACCGACTTAGCCATGAAATTAATTTGTTCTGGGGTGGTCATAGTGTTCATCATCAAAGTGAAGAATACAACCTATCGGTGGCTTTAAGGCAAAGCTCTACTCAAATTCTATGGACTTTCTTGTTTTATCTTCCTCTGGCCCTTGCAGGAATAGACCCTATTGTATTTATCACCTCTCAGGGCTTAAACCTCGTTTACCAATTTTGGATACACACAGAATCGATCAAAAAGATGCCAAGATGGTTCGAGTTCATTTTCAATACACCATCGCACCACAGAGTACACCACGCCCGAAACCCCAAGTACATTGATAAAAACCATGCCGGCACACTGATAATCTGGGACAGGTTATTTAAGACTTTTGAAAAGGAAGATGAGCCGCCTCATTATGGTATAACCAAGCCTCTGAAAAGCTGGAATCCCGTTTGGGCTAACTTTGCTCACTATTCTGCCATTTTGAGCGATTTAAAACGTGTCCCTTCCATAAAGGATAAGGTTAGACTACTATTTAAAAAGCCCGGCTGGAAACCTGAATATATGGGAGGGTTTGAAAAAGCTCCTGATATTGACCCGGCTTATGAAAAGTTTGAAAACCGTACCTCTGTAAGGCTCAACTTTTACGTAAGCTTCCAATTTCTGGTACTGATGACTTCAACAATGTTTTTTCTGTACTATGTGAACGAACTGGAGATTTCTAAAAAAATCATTTCTGCCTTGTTCATAATCTTTTCTGTAGCCTCTTTCGGCTTTTTATTCGAAAACAGAAAGTGGAGCCGACTTATTGAGTTTATAAGGTTGATCGCTGTTCCAATAGCCTTTATTTCTCTCTTCTACTCAAAGTGGTTGACTGTGGCATCATTGATAGCCATTGCTTATCTTATTATTTCATTAATCTGGTTTATCCAAATAAAAGGCAGATTGGCTCTTTTGGCGCAGAAATAATATATTAGAACTACTTCAGGCGCATGGCGTATGTTTTCACACTTTGCCACCATTTGTAGCTTTACAAATAACTCTTACATGGCATTGTGAATATATACTTACTTCTATGTGACTGAATGAGTAACTTTAACTATTTAACAAATTCTAAAAGCCACCGGTATGAGTCTGGATCCTACTATAATAGCCATTCCGGTATATTTTCTCTTAATTGGTCTGGAGTTGGTTGCTCATCGATTTCAGTCTATTCGTTCTTATAGACTCAACGATGCCATTACCAATATTAATTGTGGTGTTACATCACAGGTTAGCGGGGCCTTTCTTAAAGTATTTACCATAGGCTTTTACACATTCATCTTCGAAACATTCAGGTTTATTACTATTGAAAACTCGGTACTCACCTGGATTGTAGCTTTTATAGCCTATGATTTTTTCTATTACTGGGCCCATCGCATGAGCCACGAAGTAAACCTGTTTTGGGGTGGCCATAGTGTGCATCATCAAAGTGAAGAGTACAACCTTTCTGTGGCCCTTCGGCAAAGTTCTACTCAAACCATCTGGACTTTCATCTTTTACACCCCCATGGCACTGGTGGGTTTTCATCCGCTAATACTTCTCTCGGTCTCAGGCTTTAATCTGTTATACCAATTCTGGATACACACGGAATCCATAAACAAGCTTCCGCAATGGTTCGAAGCCATATTCAATACCCCCTCGCATCACAGGGTGCATCATGCACGGAACCCAAAGTATATTGATAAAAATCATGGAGGTACTTTTATAATCTGGGACCGGCTCTTTGGAACTTTTAAGCAAGAAGAAGAGAGACCTACCTACGGAATCACCAAAAACCTGAACAGTTGGAACCCTGTCTGGGCCAATGTGGCCCACTACTCTGACATGCTGCGCGATATGCGAACGATTCCGAAATGGAGTGATAGGCTACGCTATGTATTTCAAAAGCCGGGTTGGTTGCCCGACTATCTTGGCGGATACAGAGCTCCGTACGACATAGACCGAACCTCCTACCGTAAATTCGATTTGCATGCTGCAAAGGTGGTGAATGCCTATGTACTGGTGCAATACATAGTTTTGCTAGCTGGTACTGCCCTTTTCTTGTTTAATCTTGAGACTTTTGAAAACCAAATGATTGAAAAACTGGTACTAGCACTAATAATTATAGTATCGACTGTAAGTTTTGGTGCAATGTTCGAGGGTAGAAAGTGGGTTAGTTGGCTGGAAATTTTCCGTTTGGTGGCCATTCCAGCCAGTCTTCTGGTATTATTTCCTCATATTTTAGACCATACCATACTGTCTGCTAGTTTAGCAACCTATATCTTTGGCACGGCCATTTGGTTCTTTGCCATTAAAAAGGCCATTGTACAACCCACGAATTCCTAAACTGTGAAGAAAGTTCTGATGTGTTTAATGGTATTTGCTTCTTTGAGCTGTACCAAAACAGCCGACTTGGGCAATTTTAATGTTGAAACCTGGAAGGGTGATCCCAATGGATGTAAAGGCGACAGGGCTCAAATGATTGACCAAATTTTTGAAGTAAAACCCAAATTGTTAGGGCTCTATCAGAAAAGTATAATTAAAGCACTGGGAGCTCCTGAAACAGAAGAACTATACGAACGAAGCCAAACCTATTATATCTATGCCATAGACCCCTCCGAAAAATGTGATGGAGGCCCGGCCGAAGACCCCAGAGTGTTGCGCATTCGGTTTACCGCCCTGGGAATAGCGA
>NZ_DDDQ01000095.1:0-4988 GCF_002336325.1 Roseivirga sp. UBA1976
AAGCATATGCAAGATACATTTGAGCAAGTACTTGAAGCAGCGGGCGGAATACTTTTGGGTTCAAAACCCGGAGCCGACCGACAGTATGGACTCACCAAGCCCGGTGAAATTATTCACGAAGTAGGAACCACCCGAATGGGTGATGATAAAAGAGAGTCGGTAACTAACAAATACAACCAATTGCACGATTGTGAGAATGTATTTGTGATGGATGCCGGGCCGTTTGTATCGCAAGCCGATAAAAACCCAACCTGGACCATTTTGGCTCTGGCCTGGAGGGCTTCCGACTATTTGGTAGAACAAGTAAAACAAAGAAACATTTAAACCATGGACAGACGAGATTCATTAAAATCATTATTGGTGGGTTCTGTGGCCGGAGGCCTGTTGGTAACCGGTTGCGCTCCTGGCGAAAAACCTGAAGAGACGGCTAAAACCCCTGAATTGCCTGGTTATGGTAGAAATGAGAAAGAAAAGGAACACGACCGTAAGGTATTGGCCGAAGTATTTCTCAATGAACACGAGTTGGAAACAGTTGCGGTACTTTGCGATATTATTCTCCCTGCCAATGCCAACTTTGGCTCGGCCAGCGATGCCGGAGTGGTAGAGTTTATAGAGTTTATAGTGAAAGATATGCCGCACCACCAACTGCCTATACGTGGTGGCATTGCCTGGCTCGATTCTTATTCCAATAAGCTCTATAATGCAGAGTTTAAAAAGCTCACTGAAGAACAGCAAAAAAGCATTTGTGACCAAATTGCTTACCCGGGCAAAACGGCCCCCGAGCTATTGCCTGGCGAAAGATTCTTTACGCGAATGAGAAACCTTACGCTAACAGGTTACTTTACCTCTGAGATGGGGATTAAAGACCTGGGCTACAAAGGCAATACACCCGGAGTATGGGATGGCGTTCCGGCCGATGTCTTGGCCGAACACGATGTAGATTATGAACCGGAATGGTTGGCCAAATGCGTAGACCAAAGCAAGAGAACTGCCATAGCCGAATGGGACGATGAGGGTAATCTCATTACCTAAGCGGCTGAACTGGTAGGCTTGTACTACAAATAAAGAGCTGTTTCAATACTCAGTAACTTCTTTACCTGTAAGGATTATGCATTCTAAGCATGGCCTTCAATTAGTATGCTGATGGTTGGAGCAGCTTTTTTATTCCCAATGTACTGTCTGCTTTAATGATACTCTTTACTTACCTTCAGGTTCGAAAGAACTAATTCCCAGACTTCTCAGTTTTTAGTCCATGAAAGATCAAGAGCTAGTTGACAGACTCTGCGCATTCAACATACTCTCCGATATTCCCCGCCAACAAATTGAGTGGATTGTAGAGCGGGGTAAGCTCACCGCCTTTAAGGCCGGAGATCAGATTTTTAAACGTGGCGATTCAGTAGACCGGCTGTTTATTATGGTCGATGGAGCGGTTTCGCTTAAAATGGCGGTAAATGGCCAATATAGAGAGATGGCCAGAATTTCAACCGGAGAAATTTCTGGTGCATTGCCTTACAGCAGAGTGCAATCAGCTACAGGCAATGCCTTTGCTCTGGTCGATTCAAAAGTATTTTACCTTTCTAAAACCTTCTTCAAAGACCTCATTTGCGAGTGCCACGAGCTCACTGAGCTATTGGTGCATTTAATGACAGACAGGGTTAGGGACTTTTCAAGGTTTCAACACCAGAGCGAAAAGCTAATGGCTCTAGGCAAACTTTCGGCTGGTCTGGCTCATGAGCTTAACAATCCGGCAGCAGCCATTGTGCGTTCGGCCGAATCGCTGCAAAAGCATTTGGGCACTGTGCCCGATAAGCTTAAACGGGTTATCTCTATGGAGGTGACCAATCGCCAAATAGACTTTGTCAATGAATTAGTTTTTGGAAAGCTCGCCCGGGGAATCGATAAAGCTGAGCCAATGCTTTCGCGCGCTAAACGCGAAGATGACTTGACCGACTGGTTGGAGGCTAATGGTTATGGCGACTGCTATATGCTCGCAGAAACATTGGCCGATTATGGTTTTTTGGATCAGGATCTGGACCGGGTGAAAGAAGAAATCGGAGAAAAGGAGTTTCCGTCCGTTTTGGTATGGATAGACAATGTGCTTACTACCGAAAAGATGGTAGGAGAAATAAAAGATGCCTCCAACAGAATTTCCACTTTGGTCAACTCCGTGAAAAACTACTCACATATGGATCGGTCGTCCGATTTTGAGCCCACCGATGTACACGAAGGCCTGCGTGTAACGCTCACTATTCTAAACCATAAGATCAAGAAGAACCGGGTGGAAGTAATAGAACACTGGGCCGAAGAGTTGCCTAAACTAGCGGCCTCACCGGGAGAGCTCAATCAGGTTTGGACCAACGTAATAGACAATGCGCTAGACGCTATGGAAGAAAATGGCGGTACGCTTAGGCTTTCGACAGAAGTAGTAGGCGAATTTATAGTCGTTAAAATCTCAGATACCGGAAAAGGTATTCCTAAAGAAATTCAAGACCGAATTTTTGAACCATTCTTTACTACCAAAGACGTAGGTAAAGGAACAGGGTTGGGGCTTGAAACTGTGCAACAAATTATGGACAAGCACAATGGTCGAATAAAACTTGAATCTAAGCCCGGCCTCACTACTTTTGAATTTTGTATACCCATTCATCATCAATAGGTCAAATGCCCAAACAACCCATTATTTTTACAATAGACGATGACGAACAAGTACTGGCAGCTATTCGAAGAGACATACGAAAGCAATACCGGGCCGACTACAGAATACTCAGTACTACCTCTGCTAAAGAAGCTTTAGAGGCATTGCGCGAACTCAAGCAAAAGGGAGAAGACGTAGCTTTATTTCTTTCTGATCAGCGGATGCCCGAAATGAGTGGAGTAGATTTTTTAGAGCAAGCCAAAAAGCTCTATCCATCGGCCAAAAGAGTGCTGCTAACAGCCTACTCCGATATTGAGGCAGCTATAAAGGCCATTAATGATGTTCAGCTCGATTACTACCTAAACAAGCCCTGGGATCCTCCGGAAGAAAAACTATACCCGACTCTGAACGATTTACTCGATGAATGGCAGATAAACCATATTCCGGTGTTTAAAGGAATACGTGTGGTGGGTTATCAGTATTCGCCCAAATCGCATGCGGTAAAAGACTTTCTGGGCGGAAACCTTATTCCCTTTCAGTGGCTTGATGTGCTTAATGAGCCGGAAGCGAAGGAGTTAATGGAGCTGGCGTCTATAAGCGACCAACAACTACCTGCCGTGTTTTTTGAAGACGGTAGTTGCCTCGTCAACCCCTCTGCTGTAGAACTAGGTGAAAAAATAGGGCTTAGGTCTAAGGCTGCAGAAAAAATGTACGATGTAACCATTGTAGGTGCAGGTCCGGCTGGTATGGCCGCAGCGGTATATGGTGGTTCAGAAGGATTAAAAACCCTGCTTATTGAAAAGCATGCTCCTGGCGGACAGGCAGGTACCAGTTCCCGAATAGAAAATTACCTTGGTTTTCCGAAAGGGCTTTCCGGTGCCGACTTAACACAGCGAGCCATTACGCAGGCCAGGCGCTTTGGGATTGAATTTCTTTCACCACAAAGTGTGGTGGGGGTAGAAACGCAAGATCAATACAAGAAAGTGATTCTGGAGAATGGAGAGCAGATTCATACCAAAGCCGTGATTATTACAACAGGCGTTCAATACCGAAAGCTTAATGCAACGGGCATAGACAACTACACCGGAGCCGGTATTTATTATGGAGCCGCAACCACCGAAGCACACGCCTGCCGCAACAAGGATGTGTATATAGTGGGCGGGGGCAACTCGGCCGGGCAGGCCGCCATGTATCTCTCCAATTTTGCCAGCCACGTGTATATTGTCATTCGCAAGCCCGATCTTTCCAGCAGCATGAGTCAATACCTTATCGATCAGATAGGGCAAACAGAAAATATCAGTCTTTTGCCGAGATCGGTGGTAGAGGCAGCTCATGGAAAGACGCATCTGGAGTGTGTCACTCTCAAAAACCTGGAAACACAAGTTACCCGGCAAAAGCCGGCCGGTGCATTGCTCATTTTTATTGGTGCCAGACCTTATACCAGTTGGACGGGCGAACACATATTTAAAAACGAAAGAGGGTTTATTCTTACAGGACGCGATGCCCAAAAGGAAGATGAGTTCAAAAAAGTATGGAAGAAAAAGCGAGAACCCTTTTTGCTGGAAACTAGTACTCCCGGAGTTTTTGCCGCTGGCGATGTGAGGGCAGGAGCCATGAACCGCGTGGCTTCCGCAGTGGGAGAAGGGGCAATGGCCATCAAGTTTGTGCATGAGTATTTAGCAGAAATATGATCAAGCCATAAGCTGAATTCGAGAAGGCAGCCTAAGGTTCTGTGAGTTTTATTCACTGAGGGGGTAACCTAAAACAGTTTTAAGAGACTGTTTTTTTGTGTGGCATTTGAATGGAGATACTGTACAATATATTAGGACTGGAAGTCATTGACTTTGGACTGATTTGGTTATGGAAATACCAAATGGACCCTGACCCAAGTGTGTCTATCGGAATTATTCTTTTAGTTCCGTTTGTTTTCGTGCTGAATCTGATAATTACAGGAGTTCTATTCTTTGCTAAAGAGAAAGAGTTTTCGAGAATATTCCTTATCAACTCAGTTATTGTTTCAAATATGATCTTTTATCTTTTTGGAAAAGGAATTGATAGACACCAAAACAAACGTTTGGAACAGTGGATATTTCAAAAAGCTGATACACCTTTTTCACAGATTAGATGGAAAGAGACAAACGAATTTAGTATGACTATAGCTTAAACCCTGGCTCGTCTTGGGGGTAGACGGAATCTACAAGAAGGAAAACGGCAAGTGGATTTTAAAAACTGAGTCATTAACAATGACTATTGACGAAAATAGACAACTTAATAGGTTTCAGAAATCCAACTGACACAATTGAAATAAATGAAAAGATAAAACCCTACAACAACACATATAGCTTATGGCGGG
>NZ_DDDQ01000095.1:5281-14775 GCF_002336325.1 Roseivirga sp. UBA1976
ACAACACATATAGCTTATGGCGGGGGGACGGCTGTCAGCAAGTTTTCGCTTCGTAGTTAACTTTGGTTTCTGAGAGAAGCAAAGTGCTTCGAAAACCGCCACAAGACATACACAAACCGTTATGTTTATGGTTCTTTCTTTTTATAAAGAGCGTGTTGAAGGCTATTATTATACCTTCATGTGACCTTGAAGATATCCTGGCTTTCTCGGGATCTTTACCAAGTATAATTCAAATCCTTTTACATTTTTTTAGCTCGGACCGCCAACTGGTATTTATAAACCTCCCTGCTCTTATAATTATTAAGATTTATTTTAATTATCAGACTTAAGATAGATTGTCGTCTATCCTGATTTGACGGCTTGGTAATACTGTGTAATTGTTCCAAATATGTAATTATATTACCGATTGTGTAATTCGCAAAATTACAATTATTGATCAACAACAATATCATTGATGTGAAATAGCTGTTTGATGTTTTTGAAGATTTTAAGGGATTTATAGGGCTGTTGTGTCAGTTATTATATGTATTGGATAATTATTTGATACTTACTTAATTTCTCAAAATTTCAAACTACATAAGCACATCATGAAACAAATTTTCTTCGGGTTCTTATACATCTTGTATATTCCAAACGTATTTTGTCAGACTGCGAGTGATATTGTTAATGCCTCTAGTGCAAAGCTAGGGTATTCTTCATTAGTAGATATAGGCGTAATTCAATACAGGATATTACAAAGTAATAACTTAACGATTGACCAGGAAATTGTCTTCACCGCTTCATCTAATGGCGATATAAGAGCCGATGTACAACTTGAAGATGGTCAGGTATCATTTATTAAAAATAGTAAAGGTTATTTTCAGGTAATAAGCGGTCAAACAATGCCGCTAACCTCTGAACAGACTATCCAAAATCTCGAACGCTTTAACTTTCTGGATAATTTCTATACTCTCTGGGGTTTTTCAGATAATGTCAAATTGGGTAAATCGAATGGCTTTATTGTAATTCAAAGCAAAGACAGGTCAAAAAAACTAAGCGTTAAAATTGATGAGAATACCTTGCTTCCAATGGTAATTGAAGAAGATGTCTCAGGTTATGGGAAGAGGTTTCAAAGGACTATCGAGTTTAGGGAATACAAGGAGTTTGCAGGTCTTTGGATAGCTACTGAACAGACTTTAACCACGAGAGGCAAGGATAATGATACGGATCTCTCAGAGGTGATTAAGATTAGAGACTTGGTTGTGGCCAACCATATTAAGCCTTCTTTTTTCTATGTCAATTAAGCCTCGCAAATGCATATCTCAAAAACACTCATACTTTATACAGTTGCTGTACTCTGGTCTTTTGGGCTAAATGCTCAAGAACAGGAGACATTTGAGGCTTTAGAGTCATTGATGCAAAAGATAGAAAAGGCCGATGAGTCTCTTCAAGCGCTACACTCCAAGAAGGGCTCATATAAGGTTGATGTTTCAGATTCGGTTGACTCTTCCCAAAGCATATGGGCATATAATCAATTGTTAGATCAAATAAGTTCTCTGCAAAAGGAAATAGAGTTTGCTATGGGCTATGAGCAGGTGATTATACTCAATAAAAGGTTTGAAGAGCTTAGTAAAACAATCACAATATTTAGATCTGATAACCCATCTCAGTTCGGTAGCCCACTTTTTCAGTCCAGACTTAACCAGCAACTTGAAGAGTTGATTGATTTAGTTCAAATGTCGTCCGACACTTTTCATGAAGTTTTGAATGGTTCGGATTTTCTCAAAAACCTCAAAGGTGAATATTTAAAGAATAAGAGCATCGAAAAAAACTTTTTTAATAGAGTAGGGCTTGATGTTAATGAAATTCAATCCATAGAGCTTTTAGAGGGCCGCTTCTTGCAGAGATATGGTGGTACGCCCGAAGATTTTTCATCAGCTTTTGTAGAGAAATTATCGCAAGAAATTGCAGCCTTCGAATCAGAAAAAAAAGCCCTAATTCTTCAAAGTGTTCGTAAAAATGAGACCGTGGTTTCTCACAACAGGAAATCACTCGTTGGTGGGAGTTTTTCTATTCTTCCTAGTAAACCCATTAAGATATCTTTATCGGCAGATTATATCAAACCTGTTTCCTACAGATGGGCTCTAGGTTTTGGGATTCTGGCAGATAATGAATTGAAAGCTAAGAAACTAAGTCAACTCTCTTTAACCAACAGGTCGTGGGGAGGCAGGGGGATTCTTAACTACCATATAAGTCCCAGGTATTTTTTGGAGGGTTCTTATGAAATGAGCCGATACAAAGTAAGTATTGTATCCAATGGTAGTGAGCCTTTATCTGCTGAATGGAAAGATGAGACTAAGATAGGCCTTGGCAGGTTTCAACGAATAGGAAATAACAAGGTCTTACGACTTGTACTATTATACACGCCTTCTACGCAACGAGGCACCAGCAGGCTAGAATTTAGAACCGGTATCTATATTAATTAAACGTATTGTACACACAGTTATGAAAAAACAGTTTTCCCAAAGAGTGTTAGCGATCCTTTTCGCTTCAAATCTGACTCTTTTAAGTTTCTCTCAAGATATGCCAAAGGTGATCCCTCCTTCACCTGAGGCTGCCTCTATTGTAGGATATGGCAATACCAATGTAAACTTCTATACGGGTTCACCTTCCTTCTCAATTCCTATACATACGGCATCTAATAAAGAGGCGAGTTTACAGATATCGCTAAGTTATACAGGATTTGGTGGCATTAAAGTAGAAGAAGTTGCGCCATGGGTTGGATTAGGGTGGACTTTGAATGCCGGTGGAGTAGTATCCAGAACTATTCGTGGCAGAGCTGATGATGAAGGAGGTGGATATCAGACATTGCCTCCTTTGCCAGATTTGACTACATCTTCCTCTAGCTTAACCACATACCAAGATTATGCCGATGGTGATTTGGATGGCGAACCTGATGAGTTCAATTATAATGTAAATGGTCTGAGCGGAACATTTTACATCAACAAGTCAAAACAAGTGGTAGAGCAGGTTAAATCGAATGTAAAGATTGTTCCTGTTTTTTCCGGTCATTCAATTATTCGCTTTGAAATTACAGATACTCAAGGTCTTAAATATGTCTTCAGCGAGCAAGAGGTTGCCAAGTCGTTTGAAATGAGTGAGGCACCCGGTGCGATTGCAGCAAAAACCAACAGTTGGTATCTATCGTCCATCAATTCGGCTGCAGGTGAGGAATTGATCAGTTTGACCTACTACAACTGGAGTAATTCTGGTGATATCACATGGCAGTACGCATTAAAAAATGTAACCTATGGGCCGCAGAGTGAACTAGACTTGGGGGTTGTTTTTGGGCAGCAACACATGTATAAGTCTTGGAACTATGTGAAGCCTAAAAGAATACATATTATTGATTTTAAAAAAGGGAAAGTTGTATTTAACAAATCAAGTATAAATCGCCAGGATTATAGAAATGATTATTGGTTAGACAATATTCAGGTTACGGATTCTAACAATGTCTTAATCAAGAAGTTTAAACTGGAGTATAGTTACTTTACTGCTACAGGAACTGCGGCTATTAACTCTACCCCAACGGGAATAGGCTTTCAGGGATTGGATACAGGAGATCATGAACGCAGGTTAAAACTAGATAGAGTAATTGAGGTGGGGAATGATGGGATTACGGAAAATCCGCCATATGTTTTTACTTATAACAGTACGCACTATTTGCCAAGCCGATTCTCTTTTGCTCAGGATCATTGGGGGTATTATAATGGACAAACAGGAAACACTAGCCCTGAGCCTGTACAACGCGTCAAATATTATGATGCAGCCTCCATTCTTCGACTTGTAGGTTTTGGAACGGCCAATAGAGAACCAAGTGAAGCTCATAGTCAGGCAGGGATATTAACTAAAGTTAGCTACCCAACCGGGGGATATACGTCCTTTACTTACGGCCAGCATGAAGCTATTCATCCTAAATTAAAGAACGATTACCTTCAGCAAAGTTATAATTTTCAGCCGAACGGAACTTGGCATACGATTACAGTCTCCCTTATTAATGATCCTTATGAGGTATTGTCTATTAATGCTGATGCTTCTGGTACATGCAACATAGGAGTAGAGTTTTATAACCAGGCGGGTACCACGTACATTACCGGCCAAACCATGACTTACGTAGGAAGTGGAATGTATAGTCATGGCACCAAAACGGTAACCTTGCAGCCGGGGACATATAAAGTAAGAGCCGTAAAGTACGGTTGCAGTGTGGTTGCTACAGACAATATCAATTTACAGTGGAAAAACGAAGTCGCCAAGACCAACAAACCTGTGGGAGGGCTTAGAATTGAAGCTATTGTAGATCATGATGGAATAAGTAGTGCCAACGATGTTAGAAGAGAGTTTTACTACAATGAGAATGGAGATGGTGGCACTTCCAATAGTACGGGTAGGATTCTTAATGCTCCAACCTACGGTGGCCAGGTGATTCACAATGAGGAAGCTTATGCTCCTAATGTTTATATGAAACCAAATGGCTATCGTAGAGCGATTCAGTCTACTTATCCGTTAATGAAGACCAATGGTTCAGAGGTGGGGTATGGAAAAGTTACGGTAAGAACTATTGGAGTTGAAAACATTGGAAAAACAGAGTACTACTTTACTACTGCAGCAGACTATCAGGACTTATATGATGGCTATTACTATACCCCTCTGAATGGAGAAACATACTTTACCACGACAGCTGCCGGAACACATGAGACCTTTCCTTTCCCAAGACCAGACAGCAGAGATTACCTGAGAGGATTACTTTTAAAGCAGATAGACTACCGCTGGACTGGAAGTACCTATCACAAAGTAAAAGAGGTAATTAATACCTATGTAAGCACCTTTAACGCACCAGCTGACAATGGTAGCATTTTGCCATGGGTTGCATTTTTACCAACCAATACCCAGGCAGCAAATGGTATGAATTACGTTTCTATTGAAGGGGCTGTATGGAAACCAGGCGCTCATAACCACTTTAAAAGGTATAGGTTTTACACTGGGCGGGTTGATTTGGAAAAGACCATAACCCGAACATACGATTTGGGTAGTACAACTAATTATCTGGAGACCGAAACCACTAACTTTTGGGACGATCTGCCGTCTTATTATTTCAATGTTTCGAGGGTGCAAACCAAAGACAGCGAAGGTGTTACCCGTGAAACCCGCTTCTATTATCCTTACGATCAAAGTTCACTGACAGGTCTTACCACTCCGGAAATAAATGCTTTATCGGCTATGCGAAATACGCTAAACATGATTGCCCCTGTAATACAGCAAGAAGAGTATGTGGGAACAACTAAGACCTCAACCGTACGCAATAACTTTGAGTATTTCAGTACCCCGGCAACTTATCTGCCTTCAAGTATAGAAGTGGCAAAAGGCAGCTCTGCGTTGGAAACGCGACTCACAATGCATGAATATGATGCCAATAGAAATTTACTAAGCGTATCCAAAGATGGCGGAGTGAAGTATCGCTATTTATATGCCTATGGCAATGCGCATTTACCTGTAGCTCAGGTTATTGGTGCCGATTCAAACAATGACATTGCCTATACAAGTTTTGAGGCTTTAGAAAAAGGAAACTGGACTTATTCAGAAAATCCGTATACCGATGTGAACTCTCCTTCCGGTAAGATGTATTACAGGCTGAGTCTTGGTAGTATCTCTAAAACAGGATTAAGCTCATCAAAAAAGTATAAGGTTACTTTCTACGCGAAGAATGGAGTGCCAACACTTAATGGTGTTCAAAGTTCGGTAAATGGTGCGGAAGCTAATGCCCATGGATGGACCTATTATGAGCGTGTGGTAACCGGTATATCTACACTAACCATAAGTAGTGGTACGGCCTATATTGATGAGTTGCGTTTGTACCCAATTGATGCACAGATGATTACTTATACCTATGAACCCATGGTTGGAGTGACCACTGAAGTAGGAATGAATCATAATATACTTCGCTATCAATACGACAAGTTTAGTCGGTTAGAGCTTATAAAGGATTGGAAAGGGCATGTTATCAAAGCCTTCGACTATCAGTACCAAACCACCACTTCTTATTAATCCATACACACACTCATGTTATGAAAAAGATTATTCAGAAAATAGTATTTAATGAGTCAGGTAGAAGATTGACGTTACCTTTATCTCTAGTTCTGTTTTTCGCCTTTACCTTAACCTCACTAAAGGCTCAAATGACCATATCAGGTCCAACAAGTGTGAGTTGTGGATCCAATTACAGCTATACCCAATCTGGGGGAAGTGGTACAATTATATGGGATGCACTCAACGGAACCATCACAACATCAAATAATACCTCGGCTTCTGTTACCTGGTATGGGTCGGGAGGAGGAACCATCATGGCCGAGATACAAGGAAGTGGAGCTTTTCCGGCATTTCTAAATGTAAATATTAGTGGCCCGGCTGCACCATCAGTTACCTCAGCTTCGGGTTGCCCTAACACCAACATTGTGCTCACTGCTAACCAAACTGTGCGGTGGTATAGCGCTAGCTCAGGGGGAACTTTATTAGCTACGGGTACCACCTACACTCATAATGGAACTAATTCTTTAACGGTTTATGCAGCTGCCTTTAGTGGTAGTTGTGAGAGTTCAAGGGTAGCTGCAACAGCCACCGTGAGTTGTGGTGGGGGAACACTCAATCTTGTTCGTTCCTACACCGTGCAAGAACCAGGACACCTGACCATTAGTGCAGTTCAAGCACAGACTTCTGCTACTGATGTATTAGTTACCTCTTCTTATGCAGATGGACTAGGACGACCGATTCAGTCCGTTTCCAAGCAACTTTCTCCTGACTTGAAAGATGTTGTTTCAGTAACTGAGTACGACAATCTTGGGAGAGCTTTAAAACAATATCTCCCCTTTAAATCCACTAGTGGAACGGGTACATACAAAACCGGTGCAAACACAGAAAGAGCGAGTTTTTATACTGCTCAGTACGGTACTATTGATGATGACTACGCTTATTCACTGGTCACTACCGATAATTCCCCGCTGAACAGAACCTTAAAACAAATGGCACCAGGGCAACCGTGGGTGGGAAGTAATAGAGGAGTAAGTATGGACTATCGAACCAACACCAGTGCCGAATCGGTGGTGCGTTGGACGGCCGGAACAGGAGAAACGTCTATACCTACCTTTGCCGGATATTATTCGGCCAACAAGCTATCTGTAGTACAGAGTACAGATGAACAAGGTAATAAAGTATTAGAGTATACCGATCTTACAGGCAAAGTTGTTCTTAAAAAGGTGCAGGACTCGGCAAACCCAGGGTCGAATCATACAGGATGGTTGTGTACCTATTACGTATACGATGTATATGGCAATTTAAAAACGGTCATTCCTCCAAAGGCTGTCCAACTCATTTCTAACGACTGGAGTATTAGCACCACTGAGTCTGATGAGCTGCTCTTTCATTACCATTATGACGACCGCAACCGAATGATTGTAAAAAAGGTGCCCGGGGCAGGTAAGGTAGAAATGGTGTATGATCGAGAAGATAGACTTGTGCTTAGCAGGGATGGCAAACAAACTACGGAAGCTATTTGGGTTTTTACCAAGTATGATTACTTGGGTAGACCCGTGATGTCAGGTACCTATTCCGGAAGCACCGCCAGGTCTACCTTACAATCCACAATAAACAGTGATGATAGCGCCTTTGAAGTACGAAAGACCTCGGCTACTGGATATACACTTTATCATAATTATTATGTGAAACCATTTAGTAGTCTGAGTTCTCTGAACATCGAATCGGTAACCTATTTCGATGATTACTCATTCACTACCAAAACCTTCTCGAGTGCCTATAACTCTGCCATGAATGGAGGCACATTTGCCGATGAGCAGACACCACATTATCATGTGAATGGCATGTCAACAGGGAGCAAGACCAAAGTATTGGGCCAAAGTACTTGGTTGGAAACAGTGAACTTCTACGATGGAAAGGGAAGGCTTTTACAAACACGCTCTATAAATCATTTGGGGGGCGAAGACATTGTAACCAACAAGTATGACTTTTCTGGAAAACTGCTGTTTACCTACATTCACCATAAAAACCCTGCGGCCGATGATTTTTCAGAGTTGAGGGTTTTAAAGAAGATGACTTACGATCATGCCGGCCGATTAACCAAGGTAGAGAGCAGAAATATAAACCAGGAATCTGTATTTCAAACACTTACTTCCAATACATACGATGCGTTGGGACAACTTACTCAAAAGGCCCTGGGAAATAATAAACAGTATGTTGACTATACCTACACTATTCGTGGTTGGCTGAGCCAAATAAATAATCCGGCCAGCCTTGGCAGCGATTATTTTGGCATGAAACTCAAATACCACGATGCCACCGATGCGGTAGATATGTTTAATGGCAATATCTCGGAAATAGAGTGGTCATCTACCGGAGATAGTCACCTAAAACGATACGAGTATAGTTACGACTATAGTAATCGTTTGACAGCTGCTGTTTATGACAATCTAAGCAATAATACTTATGACAATGATTTTAGTGTAACAGGTATTACCTACGACCCTAATGGCAATATTCAAACCCTTACGCGTAGAGGTAGGGTACTGAATACAGCCAAGAATATTGACGTACTCAACTATGACTACAGCAGTTCAGATATTGGGAATAAACTGACAAAGGTGACCGACTCGGGAGTTAAAGGTAAGATTGGGGATTTTATAGATGGCAGCAGTGCCACCATAGAGTATACTTACGATGCCAGCGGCAATATGCTTACAGATCTAAACAAGGGCATCAGTAGCAATATTACCTATAACAGATTTAACTTGCCGGAATATGTAAATATGGGCGGAGGTCGTACCATAACCTATCGCTACGATGCATCAGGTGCCAAAGTGCAAAAAATAGCCAACAACAATGGAACCGTAGTAACTACCGATTATGTAGGAGGCTTTATTTATGAAAACAACAACTTGCAGCACTTTGCACACGAAGAAGGCAGGGTTCGTAAGAATAGCCAGGGAGCACTTGTGTATGACTACTTTATAAAGGATCATCTGGGCAATACCCGAACCACCTTTACTACCGAAACCTCTCCTGTAATAGTCTATAAAGCCACTATGGAGAGCGAAAATGATAATCAGGGCAATAACATAGCAGCGTTTGAAGAACAAGTCTTCTTCAACCTTAGAGAAACACGGTATACCAACGCTACGGCCAATCAATCGACCCTGGCCGATGACAATTGTACTACCTGTAATGAGGTGAGTCGAACCAATGGCAGTTTGGCTGCCAATCGCATAGGAGCTGCTCTGCTATTGGATGTTATGCCAGGCGATGAATTGGATATTGAAGTATGGGCCTACAATGAAGGAGGAATCTCTACCGGAACTTCGCGCATTAGCAGTACTACTCTGGTAACTGCTTTGGTATCTGCTTTTGTGCCGGGCGGTTCGGGCACCGACCTGTATACCCAAACCAACAGTGTA
>NZ_DDDQ01000164.1:0-7928 GCF_002336325.1 Roseivirga sp. UBA1976
TTTAAAAGTGCTTGCTGAACACCTTCACCGCTAACATCGCGCGTAATGGATGGATTATCCGATTTGCGGGCTATTTTATCAATCTCATCAATATAGATGATTCCTCGTTCGGCAGACTCAACATCATAGTTGGCCGCCTGGAGAAGTCTGGTGAGAATACTTTCAACATCCTCTCCAACATAACCAGCTTCAGTAAGAACTGTAGCATCAGCTATGCAAAAAGGAACCTGAAGTATTTTTGCCAGCGTTTTAGCAATGTAAGTCTTGCCCGTACCTGTTTCACCAACCATGATGATGTTGGACTTTTCAATCACAACATCATCATCGTTAGATTTTTGAATAAGCCGCTTATAGTGATTATAAACAGCTACAGAGATTACCTTCTTGGCTTCATCCTGACCTACCACATACTGGTCAAGATACTTCTTCATTTCAACCGGTTTAATTAGGTTGAATTTAGGAGAGTCTTCAGAAGACTTCGTTTTAAGTTCTTCCGAAAGAATCTGGTTGGCTTGAGTAATACAGTGATTACATATATGGGCATGAATGCCCGATATCATCAAGTCAACATCTTTTTTGTTGCGTCCGCAAAACGAACAAGTAACCTCTGCCATAATCTTTTATTTTCTTGAGAGTACCTCGTCAATAAGACCATACTCTTTAGCTTCAGCCGCACGCATCCAATAATCTCTATCAGAGTCTTGCTCAATTTTCTCGTAAGGCTGGCCGGTGTGTTTTGATAAAATGTCGTACAAGTCCTTTCGTAGTTCCTGCATCTGCTTTAGGGTAATTTCCATGTCTCTGGACTGCCCCTGCATACCACCACTTGGCTGGTGAATCATTATTCTTGAGTGAGGTAAAGCGGCTCTTTTGCCTTCCGCTCCGGCACTCATTAGCACTGCAGCCATAGAAGCAGCCATACCGGTGCAAATGGTAGCCACATCGGGCTTAACAAACTGCATGGTGTCATACATGCCCAAGCCGGCATATACAGACCCACCAGGGCTGTTGATATACATGGTGATGTCTCTTTGAGGATCTACCGACTCCAAAAAGAGCAACTGTGCTGTAATAATGTTCGCAATATTATCGTCTACCCCCATGCCCAAAAAGATGATTCTGTCCATAATAAGTCTGGAGAAAACATCAATTTCTGCAAATCGGGTCGGTCTTTCTTCAATAACCGAACGAGTCATGTTCTCTACCCAATTCGTATAAGCATCGAATGTAGAACCCTGAACTCCCTGATTATGAATAGCGTATTTTCTGAATTCGTCTTTGTTGATCATTAGTTTAATTCACCTTAACTGAACAAAATTAAAAAAAAAGCCCTTCCGAGAAAGGACTTTCATTTAACATCTTGCAAGCACCAAAGGTTCGCTTACTTATTAACGATTTCCTTGAACTCGTCCAGACTAACTTTTTTCGACTTAATTTCGATCTTCTCTTTGATGAATTCTAGCACCTTTTCTTCCTGCACTTGCTCAGCCATTTTCATATAATTTTGGCCGTTTTCGCCTTGTAGGTAGTGCTCAACAAACGAATCCATCTGATCGGCCAGCTGTCCTAATCCTGATCCTCTAAATTGAGCCTCAATCATTTTTTGCGTGGCTGCTTTAATGTCCTCATGCTCAGGTTTAATCTCGTTCTCCTTTGCTACCTGACCTGAAATGAGGTTCCATCTTAGCTGGTCGGCATAAATGTCATATTCTTTCTCCAGGTCAGCATCGGTCACTTTGCCTTCACTAGAAAGCTTCAACCAATCTTTAAGGAATCCATCGGGAAGGGCAATCTTGGTATTCTTAATTAGCTCGTCCTGAATGGTTTTATTTAACCAAGCCGTGGTTTCTCTTGAGTAATTTTCAGAAATAGTATCGGCTACTTTAGCTCTGAATTCTTCCTCGCTCGAAACAGTATCCGGGCCGAAGGTTTTGTCGAATAACTCCTGATTCACCTCAGCCAATTCTCTTCGGTTTACATTCTTAACTTCAAAACTGAAGTTCAGGTCCATGCCTTCGATTTCATCAGGTGTTTTTCCTAAATGAGCGGCTTGCTGACTTTTCTCTTTGAAAAGTTTGCCCAAATCGAGAGCAATCACATCGCCCTTCTTTTTGCCTACAAACTTCTTAGCATTGGTTTTGGTAAGTACAGAAGGATCGAAAGTAGTGTCATGGCTAAAGTCCGTGCCTTCTTGAGTTAGGGTGCCATAAAGCAAATCGCCTTCTTCGCTCACTTCCGGGTTAGTCATTTTTCCAAACTGACTTCTGACATCGTCAATGGTTTGGTCAATAACCTTGTCGTTTACGTCAATCTCGTACTCGGTTACTTTTACCTTTTTTGTTAGGTCTACTTTAAAGTCGTCAACAAGACCAATGTTGTACTCGAACTCAAAGTCCACCTGATTGTCCCAGTCTACCGATTCAATTTGCTGCTGGTTGGGAATTGGCTCTCCCAAAATTTTAAGCTCATTATCTCTAATGTAGTCTTGGATAGCATGACCTACCATATGGTTGATTTCATCAACCAAAATAGACTTGCCGTACATTTTCTTGATAAGACCCTGTGGAACCTTGCCCTGTCTGAAACCTTTGATCTGGGCTTTTTTGCTATAGTCCTTGATCTTTTCGTTTACTTTCGATTGATAATCAGCTTCGTTTAATTTAACTTTAATAGAAGCGACATTCGAATCTTTTTTGTCTAAAGTAATGTCCAATGCTTTACTGTTTTTGTCAATAAATAAAAACCCTCAAATCTTTCGACCGAGGGTTCAATTTGTGCGGATGGAGGGACTCGAACCCCCATGCCCGGAGGCGCTAGATCCTAAGTCTAGTGCGTCTACCAATTTCGCCACATCCGCTGGCTGTTTCGAAATGGATTGCAAAGGTATAGGAATTCCTTTTGAAGTCAATAAATTGTTTGCATATTTTTTTAACACTTATAACCTTACTTCTAGCTAACTTTACTTTATGATTGCAGTTGATGTTGAAGCGGAACGAAAAGAGATTCTTAGAAGGTATAGAAGACTGCTTAGAAAGGCCAAACCCTTTCTGAAAGATAATGATGCCAAACTCATTAAGAAGGCTTTCAATTTGTCGCTGGATGCGCACAAAGAGATGCGCAGAAAATCAGGAGAGCCATATATCTTTCATCCACTGGCAGTAGCCGAAATCTGCGTTGAAGAGATTGGTCTAGGTACTACATCCATTATAGCGGCACTTCTTCACGATGTGGTAGAAGATACCGAGATTGAGCTCGATGAAATAAAGAACTCCTTCGGTCCAAAAGTGGCTAAAATTATCGATGGTCTCACCAAGATATCTGGAGTGTTCGATCATGGTAGCTCTCAACAGGCCGAAAACTTTAGAAAAATGCTGCTTACCCTTTCAGAAGATGTTAGGGTTATTTTGGTGAAGCTGGCCGATAGGCTACACAATATGCGCACATTGGGCAGCATGCCTCGTCATAAGCAACTCAAGATAATTTCTGAAACTATTTATCTATACGCCCCCTTAGCCCACAGGCTGGGGCTATATGCCATTAAGTCGGAGCTCGAAGATCTTTGGCTCAAATACACCGAACCGGAGATATATCAGGACATTGTAGAAAAGATTGCCGAGAGCAAATCGTCCAGAGCTCGTTTTATTAAAGGCTTCATTGCCCCAATATTGGACGAACTCAACAAGACAGGTCTAAAGTACGAGGTAAAAGGCAGGCCAAAGTCAATCTACTCCATTTGGAATAAGATGAAAAAACAGAGCATACCTTTTGAAGAAGTGTACGATCTGTTTGCAGTCCGCATAATTCTCGATACGCCATACGATCAGGAGAAGTCGGCCTGTTGGCAAGTATATTCCATAGTAACAGATTTTTATACACCCAACCCCGACAGGCTACGAGATTGGGTAAGCACCCCCAAGGCCAACGGGTATGAATCGCTCCATACTACCGTAATGAGCCGCACCGGTAAGTGGGTTGAAGTACAGATTAGAACCCAACGTATGGACGATATCGCAGAAAAGGGGTATGCCGCTCACTGGAAGTACAAAGACGGAATGAGTCCATCTCATGAGTCTGGTCTGGAAATGTGGATTCAGAAGGTCAGAGATATGTTGGAGCAAAACGATACCAATGCCATTGAATTTGTGGACGACTTCCGCTCCAACCTCTTCAACGAAGAAGTTTTCATATTTACTCCTAAAGGAGACCTCAAGATACTGCCTAGTGGCGCAACCGCACTGGACTTTGCTTTTGATATACACACCGAAATTGGGGCCAAATGCCTCGGGGCAAAAGTTAACAACAAGCTGGTACCACTCAATTACCAGTTAAAAAATGGAGATCAGATTGAAATACTTACCTCAAACAAGCAAAAGCCCAATGAAGATTGGTTGAGGTTTGTTGTTACCTCAAAGGCTAAATCCAAGATTAAAGACACTCTTAAAGAAGCAAAAAAACAAGCAGCCATAGACGGAAAGGAAATTGTGCAGCGCAAGCTCAAGCAAATGAAGATTCCCTTCGATGGCGATGTGGTTAACCAATTGAGGGCATACTTCGATGAAAAAACAATTATTGATTTTTATTATAAAGTAGGCCGCGGAATAATTGACCCCTCTCAAATAAAAAACTTCAGAGACTTTAAAAAAGAACGTACAAAGTCCCTTAAGGTCAAGGCCGAAGAGTTTGAGTTTACAGATGACATTAAAAAGGCCGAGCATGGCGGTAAAGACATACTCCTTATAGGAGAAGATATGGATGTGCTGGATTATCGCTTTGCCAAATGCTGTAACCCCATTCCGGGAGACGATGTCTTTGGGTTTATCACCGTCAATGAAGGGATAAAAATCCATCGTACCACTTGCCCCAATGCTCCCGAACTACTTTCACGCCATGGCAACCGCATTGTAAAGGCCAAGTGGATGTCTCAGCAACAAAATGCCTTCTTGGCAGTGCTCCGCATCATAGGTACCGATAGGGTAGGATTGATGAGAGACGTAACCGATATTATCTCAGGCGAACTTAAAGTAAATATGCAGTCCATCAGCATTGACACTGAGACAGGAATTTTCGATGGGCAAATTCGGTTATACGTAAATAGCACCAAGCACCTCGATGAACTCATAAGAAAACTAGAAAAGGTTACTGGTGTGATGAGAGTTACGCGCTACGATTCCACTCATGAAATCTAGCTGCGGCTATTCCATAAACTATTTTATATTTGCACCCTAACCCGGAGTAATGGCGCTTAATCCAAAAGTATTCGATCAGGTAAAACAGATATTTACAGCCTACCTGGAAAACAAGACGTTGCGTAAAACGCCCGAACGATTCGCCATACTCGAAGAAATTTATACAAGAGACGGTCATTTCGATGTTGAATCTCTGTACATCAGTATGAAAAACAAGAACTACAGAGTTTCCCGGGCCACTGTATATAATACACTCGATCTGCTCGTTGAATGCGATCTGGTTACCAAACACCAGTTCGGTAAAAACATGGCCCAATACGAAAAGTCATACGGTTTTAAACAGCACGACCACATTCTCATGATGAACTCTTCTGAAGTTATTGAGTTTTGCGACCCAAGAATCCAAAACATCAAAAACACCCTGGAAGAAATGTTCGATATAGACATCATGCATCATACCCTGTACTTTTTCGCTAAACCAAGGGCCAAAAAAGCCAAAATCGACTAATCATGACATTTAAGAGCTACGAAAACCAGGGAGTCATTGTACTCCAAATAGAAGGTAGTTTAATTGGCGAAGAAGTAGGGTCAGGTCTGCTCGATGCTGCCAACGATGCCATTAACAATGGGCTCGTACAGTGTGCAATAGATATAGAAAAGGTGAAATACATTAACAGTAGTGGTATCGGTGTACTCATTACGTTGCTCACTAAGTTTAGAAATCAAGAAGGAGAAGTCATTATTGTAAACCCTTCAGAACACGTAAAAAAGCTGTTAATAATTACCAAGCTCACAGCAATCTTTAAAATAGCCGACTCAGTAGAGCAGGCCGTTAACGAATTAATTTCCTGATAGAATAAATAAATAATGAAAGTAGACGTCTTATTAGGCTTACAATGGGGAGACGAGGGAAAAGGTAAGGTTGTAGATTACCTTGCTCCAAAGTATAATGTAGTGGCAAGATTTCAGGGAGGGCCCAATGCAGGCCACACGCTAGAGTTCGATGGCCACAAGCACGTCTTGCATCAAATTCCATCAGGTATATTCAGAGAGCAAATCCTCAATATTATTGGTAATGGAGTCGTGCTAGACCCGGTGATCTTTAAGAAAGAGATAGAAGGTTTGGCCAAGTTCAATATAGACTTTACCAAAAACCTCTTTATCTCAAAGAAAACTCAGCTCATTCTGCCCTCACATAAATTGCTGGATGCTGCCTATGAGCATTCTAAAGGAAAAGATAAAATAGGTTCAACCTTAAAAGGTATAGGGCCTTCATATCAGGACAAAATTGCCCGAAACGGACTGAGAGTTGGAGATATACTGGCTCCTGGCTTCGAAGATCGCTACAGAAACCTCGTCAATAAACACGAGAGAATACTTCAGCATTATGACTTTGAGTATAACCTCAACCAGGTAGAAAAACCATTCTTTGAGGCAGTAGAGTTTCTGAAGAACTTCACTCTGGTTAATTCAGAATATAAGATTAACGAATGCATACGCTCCAATCAGACAGTGCTGGCGGAAGGAGCGCAAGGATCGTTGCTAGACATCGACTTTGGGAGCTACCCCTATGTAACCAGTTCCAATACAATGACAGCCGGAGCCTGTACGGGTTTGGGAGTAGCTCCCAAAAACATTGGAGAGGTGTTCGGTATCTTCAAAGCCTATTGTACGAGAGTAGGAGGAGGGCCATTCCCTACCGAGTTGTTCGATAGTACTGGTGCCGCCATACAAAAAGAAGGCAATGAGTTCGGAGCCACCACCGGTCGGCCACGTAGGTGCGGCTGGTTAGATATTCCGGCACTCAACTATGCCATCATGATTAACGGAGTAACCCAACTTTTTATGATGAAGGCAGACGTTCTTTCCTTTTTAGACGAGATCAAAGTGTGTACGGCATACAAGCTCAAAGACGGAACCCTTACTCAGGAAATGCCATTTCAGTTGCTCGATGAAGAAGTAGAGCCGGTCTATGAAACGTTACCAGGCTGGAAAAAAGATCTTGCCAAAGTAAAATCTTATGGAGATATGCCAGACCAACTCAAGCAATACATAGAGTTTATTGAGTCTAAAACTAATACTCCAATAAAGATAGTTTCGGTAGGGCCTGACAGAACTCAAACCGTAATCCGTTGATAACTAGAGCTATCTAAAAATGGCTCAAAAACTTTTCAAAATATTTTCGAAAAGGGCTTTATAGATCAAAAATAATCTCCTACTTTTGTCCTCCCGTTTGCAAGGAACGGGGGGATAAATTGAGAGGCTGTGAGGGATTAGAAATAAATTTTTCAAATTCTTTTGCACTTAATAAAATAAGTTTTTTACCTTTGCATCCGCTTTTGGAACAAGGGAATAGAAAAGCGAAAAAACGGGGAGCTGCAACGGCAGCAATCTCAAGGTCAGGAAAGGGTTTATACCCGGTTTTTGGCAACGTTTATTGGAGGATCGTAATAGGTTTTAGGACAACCATGAGTTAGCTATCAAGACTAAGTTCCTAAACACCGAGGCGGCCGTTAAGCCAATAATAAAGTTCTTTGAATGAATGTGATACGATAGCGGACCACTCGAATATTAATTTGAGTTAGTGTTGGTTTTCTTTTCGGAGGAGACTGATACGAAAGCCAGAGGTTTCAGACAACATATATCCTATTATAGGATTCTGACCCCTACATGGGGGAAGAAAAAACTTATACAATGGAGAGTTTGATCCTGGCTCAGGATGAACGCTAGCGGCAGGCCTAA
>NZ_DDDQ01000129.1:0-7727 GCF_002336325.1 Roseivirga sp. UBA1976
AATTAGCCCGCTGACCAAACATGCCGTTGCCCAGGCTAAAAATGCTTTCGGAAATCTGATTATACTCGGGCACAAACCCTTCTTCGATAATCGACCAGGGATGATGTTTGATATAATTTTTCATGCAAATGATGGTAAACGTTTGAATATGGTAAGGTCTGCGTCTTTCAGATCAGGAACTACAAGGTCTGCCTCATGCAATAGTTCAGGCAAGCCCACTCCTACACATGGAAAGCCTCCCCGTTTGGCTGCCTGCACACCGGAAATAGCATCTTCAAAGACAACGCACTCTGAAGGATGCAAGCCCAGGCGATCGGCTCCAAGCAGAAACACCTCTGGGTGAGGCTTGGAATGGCTTATGTGGTTACCATCCACTTTCACCTGAAACAGATCGCTCAGCCCAACGGCTTTTAGAATAGTAGGCGCGTTTTTACTGGAAGATCCCAACGCCACTTTTAATCCGGCCTTTGCCAACACATGGAGAAACTCTCTGACTCCCGGCAGAATGTCAGCAGGAGTCATTTTAGATATTATCTCTACGTATCTGTCGTTCTTACGCGTGGTTAAAGCTTCAATTTCCTCATCGCTTTTTTCGAGATCTCCTATCGCCAAAATGCGCTTCATAGAGTCTACTCTGCTCACGCCTTTTAACTGCTCGTTGTCTTTTTCCGTAAAAGGTATATTCAGTTCATCGGCAATAGACTTCCAGGCTATATAATGAGCCGGAACTGTATCTACAATCACCCCATCTAAATCAAAAATGCAGGCCTTTGGTAAAATCATAGGTTTATAGAATAATTGGCACGTATCATATTTTCTGTTTCTTTCAGAGGCTTAAAAACCTCGAAAGTGGTGCCTTGAGTACGTTGAGCTCCAAGTGCATTGGCATACATTGAAGCCAATATGTAATCGTTTTGTCCGTCTCTCAGCCCATAGGCTAGTCCTCCCGCAAAAGAGTCTCCACAGCCGGTGGTGTCTACTACATTTTCCATGTAAATGCTCTTTACGAATTCTTCTTTGAGCTGTCCGTTTACTTTTGTAAATACCTTACAACCGGTGGCATCGGTAGTTACAATTAAAGCCTTGGGGCCTCTATCTAAAATGTAATCGGCCATGGGGCGAAGGTGCTCCTGACCAATATCATCCAGAAGATCGGTGAGTTCCTCTTCTCTGTACTCGTGCTTGTACCAGGTACACCACGATTCTTCCAGATTCATCTTTAGAACATCGATATAGGGTAGCCAGAAGTCTCTTTCCACCCAAAACTTCTTGTGCCGATCGCCCCCGATGGTCATAGTATGTGTGGGGCCATGAGCATCGAATATGATGGTTCCATGGCTAAACTCTTTTAGGTATTTAAGCGTATCGAGAGCTATTTCATGGTCGGTTATAGGCACAAAAACAAACACGTTGCAATCCAGAAACGGAGCCATATCCACCGGCATTATGGGGTTCATAAAGGCCGTTTGTTTTTCTACCCTAAAGTTCTGATCGAGAAATTTAAGTTTGATCACGTCTCCGCTATCGGCATCGTCTGTAACGCCTTTCATATCTATGGCCGAATAAGGGGCAAATAATTCCTTTACTGCAGCCATGTCTTTTTTGCGAATATGCGAAACCGGATAGACCGTTCCCTGGCCCTGAAGCAACTGGGCAAGCCCTATAGTAGGGTGGGTAATGCATCCGTACTTCTCTATAACTTCTCCCTTATGAGTAGTAATATGATCTCTGGGAATAGGGCCAACTACCGCTATTTTATATGCTCCACTCATAGGCCATTAGCTAAAGTATATCCAAATAGCAATTATAAGAGCTATAAGCAATACCGTAAGCACCAGGTCTTTCGTTCTGGAGGCTTGCCCCCTGGCACTCAGCACTCCCTTGGCGTATGTAATATCTTTGATTTGTTCTGGTGCCGGTTTTTCGGACATTAAACTCACCACTATGAGTACCACAGAACATATAACAAAAAGGAAAATGGCCAAATGCAGGAAGTTGATAGCAATAATGGCACTTAGAAAATCGGGCAATGATGCTTTGAAAACATCAAGCACTAGCAGTCCCATACCTAACACAAAACCGGTCCATAGAGCAGCCATTGCGCCTTTTGCATTCAATCTTTTAAAGAATATTCCTAGCAAAAACACAGCGGCAATAGGGGGTGAAATATAGGCCTGTACTGTTTGCAAATACGTATAGAGCTGTCCGGAGATACGCTCCATTATGGGGATCCAAACAATACCTACTGCCACCATAATGATGGTAGCCAACTGCCCTACTCTCACCAGCTTCTTTTCTGAGGTATCGGGTTTCCAACGCTTATAAATATCGATGGTAAAAAGTGTTGAGCACGAGTTGAACACGGAGCTTAGTGAGCTCATTAGTGCGGCCAGTAAACCGGCTATTACTACACCTCGAAGACCTGCCGGCACCATACTCTTCACCATCATAATGAGTGCCTGATCATTCTTTTCCAGGTCGAAAACACCTTTTTGAGAAAGGGCAAACGCAATTACTCCGGGAATAACGAAGATGAAAAGCGGAAGCATCTTCAGAAATCCGCCAAAAAGGGTTCCTTTTCTCGCCTGCTCAATGTTACGAGCGGAAAGCACTCGCTGCACAATGTACTGGTCTGTACACCAATACCATACCCCTAAAATGGGAGCCCCAAACAGGATGCCAGTCCAAGGGAATTTATCATCGGATATTGGCTTCCACATAGACATAAAGCCTTCGTCTACACTACTGGTTAGTCCTGACCACCCGCCTAATTCGTTCAGACCAAAGTAGGTTACAGCAATGGCACCTCCAATGAGTACAAACATTTGAATCATATCGGTATAAAGCACGGCCTTTAACCCTCCAAAAACGGTGTAAACACCTGTAGCTACAACTATGATGATGGCTCCTGTCCAAAAAGGCACCTCTATGGCTGAGAAAACTACAGCTCCGGCAAAAATGGTCACCGATATTTTGGTAAGTATGTAAGCGATTATCGAAACCCAGGAAAGATAGTTTCTCGCCTTGGAGGAGTATCTTCTTTCTAAGAATTCGGGCATGGTAAATACTCCGCTTTTCAAGTAGAAGGGCACAAAAACCCAACCTAAGAGCATAAGCATAAATCCGGCTATAATTTCGAATTGAGCCACAGCCACACCCCCTGTTGCCCCATCGCCTGCTAAACCCACGAGGTGTTCAGAACCAATATTGGATGCAAAGAGTGATGCGCCAATGACAAACCAGCCTACATTCTTACCTCCCAGAAAGTAATCGGACGATGAAGAGTTAACTTTTTCTTTAAAAGTGGCCCAAGCGGCTATACCAAAGACCAGCACAAAATAGGCGGCTATAAAAATGTAATCGAGACTAACTAGGTCTACCATAGACGTAAGGTTAAGGTGAATGATATTCAATAGTTGCTACTGATATACACGAACATAATCAATTTCAAAGCGGTTTGGAAAGATATCGTTTGCAATGCCCTTTTTGCCGCCCCAGCCACCTCCAACGGCCAGGTTTAGGATGAGGTAAAAGGGTTGGTCGAAGGGCCACTCGGCATAACCATTGCCTGAGTTTTCGAAAGTGAAGTATTTCTCATCGTCTAGAAAGAAATCGATTTTATCCTCATCCCATTCAATAGTATATACATGGAATTTATCGGAGATATCGGCTACCTGAACGGAGTCTGCCTTCTGTGTGCCTTTTAGGTGGTTGAAGGCTTCGGTGTGTACCGTACCATGCAGGTTACCCTGGTCGTGGCCTACATGTTCCATAATGTCTATTTCTCCACTTTTGGGCCAGCCACCATAGTTATTGGTGGTGGGCAACATCCATATTGCGGGCCAATTGCCACGTCCTTTTGGAATTCTGGCTCTCACCTCTACCCTGCCATATTTCCAATCGCCTTTGTTTTTTGTGATGAGCTTGGCCGAAGAATAGGCACGGGTTTTAAAAGAGTCGGCCAATGCAGTAATGGTGAGTATACCATGGGCTAAATTGATATTTTCGGGCCTGTCGGTATAATACTGAAGCTCATTGTTACCGAAACCGCACAGATCGGGGCAGCCATCACCAACATAGGCTGTCCACCGGGTGGTATCCAACTCACGGCCATCGAATTCGTCTTGCCAGACCAATTGTGGTTTTTCGTTACAGGACTGAATGAGCACGAGGGCTCCAATCATCATAAGTTGACTAAGCTTTTTCATTTCTGTTTGAATGTATTTAAGATGCCGAAAGAAGGCAACCCGGGCACAAAATCTCATGCACAATTGGCAAACAGGAATTGAATACAGGAGGTTAGTCGCTGCCGGGTAGCCTCATTTATATGTTAAGCACTTATCGGGAAGAATCCCGGATAATAACCCTCGAATCAAACTTCAGGTGAAGCTGGTGTTGGGGTATATGCCTTTTCTGAATTACTTTAAACAATAGCTCGGCCGCAGCCTCACCCATTTTAATAGGTTCGTGCGTTACGCTGGTAAGGTTGGGTTCTACTATTTCGCACAAGTTGCTATTGCCAAAACCAACCACCGAAACATCTCTTGGAACATTAAGACCCATTTTTTTAAGTTTTAGAATGGATTCCACTGCCAATTCATCGCTAAAGGTAAAAAGGGCATCGGGTCTTCTTTTAGGGTCTTCAAACATCTTCTCTATAATCGCATCGTGAGGTTCATCGGGGTGAGTGAACACGACAAAATCTTCATTAATCTCGTAGTCGTAGGTTCTGAGAGCCTCCAAATAACCTTCATATCGGCTTTTGCTAATCCCCAGCAGTCCAGGGCCTCCAAGATGGGCAATGCGCTTGCGCCCACGTTTTATCAGATGTTCCACCGCCTGGAAACCACCTGTGAAATCGTTGGCTTCTACGGTTGGCGTATCGAAGCCGGGAGCAATGCGATCGAAAAACACAAAGGGTACATCATAGGCCTTGAGTGTCTCCAGATGATCGAACTCTTTGGTTTCACTGGAAACCGACAGTATAATGCCCTCCACTTTACATGAAAGCAGCGACTTAATCTGGTCTATCTCATCATGATAATTCTCATTAGACTGACAAATTATAGTATAGTATCCGTTGTCGCTTACCACCTTCTGAATACCATCGATTGCAGAAGCGAAGAAGTTACTGGTAATGTGGGGTACTAAAATACCTATAGAGTTGGAACGCTTGGTGCGTAAGCCTGCAGCAATAAAATTGGCCTGATAACGCATTTCCTTTGCTTTTTCGGCTACCAACTTCTTGGTTTCTTCACTTATGTTTGGATGATCGTTGAGCGCTCTCGACACCGTTGAAGGTGAAATACTCAGCGCATTGGCAATGTCTTTTATCGTAATAGCCATAGTCTCTTAGTCTTCTTTTGGTTGAGCGTGTGTGCCATCGCAATACGGAAATTTTCGCGAACGTTTGCAACGACAAAAGGCCACTGTTTCACGATGTACCTGCTTATGGTTTCTTTCCGTTACCGTGGCTCCTCCTTTTATCAGTATGGGGCCTCCCGGTATGAGCGTTACCTTCACATCGCTATTGTCTTTCTCTTTAAAGCGAACGCCTTTAACAGATAGTGCTTTTGAGGGGCACTCCCGAACCAGAGCCACAATCTGATCTGAATTGGCCTTTTCCGGTTGAACCCACGGTCGCTGCTTGAGATTGAACACCTTGGGCAAGCCCCTGAGGCAAATACCGGAATGAATGCACAGATCTGGTTTCCATACTATGGTAACCTCTCCATTGCTATATTCCTTTACCAGTGGTTCACTCATGGCACAGTCGTTCGGCTGATTAAATTAAGCGAAAATAGAGTCAAACCGAAACATCGGAAAATAATTCAAGGGCAATTTATATATGTTGTTATTAACATATATTAATATTAATATTATTAGCTATATTGTTTTAATCGCTCCAATTCCGAAAAAACAAGTTCGAACCATTCGTTTTGACGCTCTGAGTCTCTTCCATGACCGGTTTCCTTATCGTAGTTCAGAGAAAATCGCTTAAAATCGGCCAGTAGTTGCCTCACATATTTGTTATAAACTTTTAGGTCTCGCTCTCCCCTTTTGTGCAATTCACTAATCTGCTTCCTTATTTTTCTGCCATACAATTCGGCAATATCGAAGTGCAGCTTTTCATGAGCCAATAGTGCTATGCTGGTAGAATCGGTGGTCCAGGAGTCTTTCTTCACAAAGAGTACCTTCACCTCAAACCTGGGTTCATCGTTAAATATGCCCCCTCGTATGGAATGGGTTACGGAGGTCAGAGCAAGCCCCCTCTCCTCTTTGGACTTTTGTTTTCTAAACCTAAAGTCTTTCCAGCTTAGGTATAAATTGTCTGACCACTCAATATAAGCCGTTGTATCTACTGTTAAAAACTGCGCCTTACTCTCCGGCCCGTGAACCAACCCTGTGAGTATGAGCAGTGCTAAAGCTATATTTTTCAAGAATTTCATTGAGCTATCTAACTTCTGCCGCGTGAATATTGTGGGTAAACTAACCCAAAGCTAACGATTTTGTATAGCGAAGCGGTATCTTTGTCTTGCATGAAGTTTGAGAAATACGCTTTTCACCCGCTTATTAAGTCCAATCTGGCAGAGCTTGGCTTTAAAAAGCCTACGGACATACAGTATAAGGCCATAACTCCTATTCTCAAAGGAGAAGATGTATTGGCTATTGCACAAACAGGAACTGGCAAAACGGCTGCCTTTGCCATTCCAACGGTACAAAGGTTATTGGATCATTCGCGCAAGCTCAATATAAACGCAGTGCGATGCCTGGTGATGGTTCCTACCCATGAACTGGCACAGCAGGTAAAGCAAACATTTCAGCAGGTGAGCAAAGGCAGTGGCCTGACCATTTATGCTATTTACGGTGGGCTGGAGCAGGACCCTCAGATTAAAATGCTTCAATCGGGTATCGATGTGCTCATTGCCACACCAGGCCGTTTGTTCGACCTCATTAGCCAGGGCTATTTAAACCTGTCGCTATTAGAGGTGCTTATTGTGGATGAAACCGACCATATGCTGGGGCGTGGCTTTATTAAGGATATGCGAGACTTACTGCCTCACTTACCCAAAAAAAGGCAAACACTGTTTTTCTCGGCCACCATCAATGAAGAGATAAAGAAACTGGCTTATTCGCTGGTACATAAAGCTATTCGTATTCAGCTATCGCCTAAAAATCCGGTAGCCAAGAATATTGAGCATGCCGTGGCTTATGTAGAAATGGATGATAAGCGCTACTTTCTGGAGCAACTCATAAAAAACAACCCAGAGGCTAAGATGCTTGTGTTTGTGCGTACCAAAGTAAGGGCCGAAAGAGTACAAAAAGCCCTCCAGCGTATGGAACTGAAAGCGGACACTCTGCATGGAGACAAAGATCAAAAGCAGCGCGATGAAACTCTGGGCAGGTTTAAAAGTGGGGTTTTAAAGGTACTTATTACCACCGACATCAGTGCCCGAGGTATTGATATACCTGAAGTAGATTTTGTTGTGAATTATGACCTGCCTGAAACGGTTGAACATTATGTACACCGGGTGGGCCGTACAGGCCGGGGTTTTGCAAAAGGTCAGGCTTATTCCTTTTGTAGCCCGGAAGAAAAAAAAATACTTGAGCAAATTGAAAAGGAGCTGACTGAGCCCATTGAGCGTATTAGCATTAGTAAAGGAGACTATGCCATGGTAAAGGCACTCACAGAAGATGACTCCAAAGACTGGCGACAGTTATTAAAG
>NZ_DDDQ01000040.1:0-28398 GCF_002336325.1 Roseivirga sp. UBA1976
CCCTGCTTCTTTTACCACCCTTGCCCACTGCCTTGTATCTAGTGCTGTAGGGTTAAAACTGGACGCAGGCTCATCACCAAGCCCCCACTCCATATCAGTAAACGTGTTCATATTAAAGTGGATAAACGCATAGTATTCCAGCTTTTGCCAGGCCAATTGCTCAGCCGAAGGCAAAGGCCCCACCGGGTCTGGTGGCGCCACATTCTGCGTGCATGCCAGGGTAGTAAACAGGGCGAATACGCCAACAATTATCTTTTTCATAAGAACAGGTATTTCTAAAATCTGCTGTGGGTTTAAAGCAATGGACACTTACAAGTAACTGAAATTAGCATGGCCAGGCAACTCAAAATAAAGGCAGAGCATAGTAGCCAGATAAATTTGCCCCGGTATTACAAAAAAAGAGGCCGCCTCAAAGGTCAGAACCAGACCATTCCGAACCTGTCTCTCGACAGGTAAATTCTCGGTGACCTTAAACCAACTTTTGAGACAACCTCTTACTTATGTATTAGCTCAACTTTCTAATTATCACCACCAATGGGCGAAAAGTCTACCTCTTTTACTGCCTTCAGGTAAGCTTCCCAATTGGCACTATACCATTCCTCTACTTTTTGTTTTACCTCTTGCAGTTGGTTGGAAGCCCTTTCTAACAGTCGCTGTTGGGTTGGCCCCGGTTTATCATAAGAACCGCTCACCGATCTCATGGCCGTAAACACATGAGAAAGTACAGGAGTAGGCCCATCGCCACCACCTCCAAAGAAACCTCTTCCACTACTACCTATGAGTCCTTGTAGTTCTTCCAGTTGCTTTTTCACATCGTTGCTCTTGGTGCGTAGGCCATTGTATTGTGGCCCTCTCTTACCCTGAAGGGCAGCAATTACCTTGTCAACCGACTGAATACTTTCATTGACCTTACCACTCAGCTGCATCACCTCGTTAGAAACCACGCCAATCTGCCGCAACATATCTCTTCGGGCAATCAGGGCATCCATTGAGAACTCTTCTCTTGGATCCATTTTAAACTCAACAGTGGTTTCGTCAGAAGCACCATCTACTGTAATTTTCACCCTATACTGACCGGGCAAGGCAGGAGTTCCGCCTCTGAAGAAGCGACTGGCAAACTGATTGGGAGAATCTTCTGTATCATCTTCCGATTCCGGAGGGTCTTCATCGAATCTCCACTCCGCCACGTTCAACCCATCTTGAACCGGTACAGAAAGAGTTCTAACCACATTTCCCTGGGCATCCATAACTTCTACCGTTGCCTGAGGACCTCTCTGACCTCCACGGCCTCCACCAAAGCGACCATTACCACCACCTCCGGCACCGGCTCTTGCTCTAAAGGCGGCCATTTGCTCTTCAGTTGGCTGACCTCCTCCCGGGCGTGCTCCTGCAGGCCTTTCGGGCGTAGCAGGCTTTTTAGCAAAAAACTTAATCAGTGCTGCCCCATTCGATCGGTTTTCTCCTTCATAGGTTGCGCTACCCGGATTGGCAGGACCATTGGCCGAACGGTTGCTCACCATGTAGGCCGTAACGGTCGGTATGGCTGTAACTTTTGCAGCGGCTACCGTAGCCTGCCCTTTTGAAGCCAATACCCGCAATGGGTTAATATCATCAAGCACCCATATTCCTCTTCCAAAAGTTCCTATCACCAGATCGCTCTCCCGTTCCTGAATCACCAAATCCATAGTAGACACACTGGGGTATCCATTATTGAATTTGCTCCAGGTTTTCGCTCCATCTATACTAATGTAAAGACCATGCTCTGTTCCGAAAAACATCAGATTAGGCTCCACCGGATCTTGCACATATGAGAGGGCATAGCCAAATACATCGGACTCCTTTACCAATGGTTCCCAGGTTTTACCGTAATTTCTGGTACGCATGAGGTACGGTTTAAAATCGAACCTACGGTAATTGTTAATTACTGCTACTGCTTCCCCGTCATTATAGCGTGAAGCTTTTATTTGAGCCACCCAGCTGCCTGCCGGCACTCCTTTAAGGTTAGAGGCCACATTGGTCCATGTATTGCCACCGTCTCGGGTAATCTGAATATTACCGTCATCCGTTCCTGCCCAAATCACCCCTCTTTCCCTAGGGCTGGGTTCTATAACCAATATAGTGGTGTAGTTTTCAGCTCCAGTAGCATCACGGGTCAATCCACCGCTTTCATTCTGCTTTTGCTTTTCCGGATCGTTAGTAGTCAAATCCGGTGAAATGACCGTCCAATCGTCACCCTTATTCGTGCTTTTATGTACAAACTGACTACCAAAATAAATGGTACTGTTATCGAACGGATCTTGTGCTATTGCGGCATTCCAGTTGAATCTAAGGTTCACCCCTGGGTCTTCATGTGTTGGTTTAATGAATTTTGAACGTCCTGTAACCTTATCGTACCTCAACACATTTCCTTGCTGCGACATGGCATAACCATAACGCGAATCGTCAGGATCGGGCACCACGTCAAAGCCATCACCTCCCGCTACGGACATAAAGTAGTCGTTCCGTATGCCGTCTCTGGTCCAAATGTAGGCAGGCCCGGTCCAGCTACCATTATCTTGCAGACCTCCATACACATTGTAAGGAATCTCGTTGTCTACTGCGACATGATAAAACTGCCCCAGTGGAAGATTCTCTACAAATTGCCAGGTTTTTCCCATGTCGCGGGTAATGGCCATTCCCCCATCGTTGCCCAAAATCATATACTTAGGGTTGTCTGGGTGAATGTACAAGGCATGATTATCTACGTGAATCAGGTTATTTGGAATAAGCCGCTCGAATGATTTTCCACCATCTTCACTTCTGTTCACGTAGGTGAAGATGCTATACAGTCTGTTTTCGTTCTGAGGATCTACATAGATATCGAAGTAATAAAATGGGCGATTGCCAATCTCCGATTTATTGTTAATCATAGTCCACTTAAAACCCCCATCATCTGAACGATAAAGCGCGTTTTCTTTGGCTTCAATAATGGCATATACTCTATTAGGATTGTTAGTGGCAAAGGCCAATCCCATTCTACCCAAATCTCCCTCGGGCAAACCATTCTTTTCAGCAGTTTGTTGGGTCCAGGTTTTACCACCATCAAGCGTCATATACAGTCCGGAACTCGGACCTCCTGATTCAAAAAACCATGGCTTTCTGCGGTGCTGCCACATGTTCACCAATAGCTTGTTGGGGTTGGCCGGATCCATCACCATGTCACCCACCCCTGTCATCTGATCTACATAAAGTATCTTCTTCCAGGTTTCGCCACCATCGGTAGTTTTAAATACACCACGCTCTTCATGGTCTCCCCAGGGAGAACCAATAGCTCCAATGTAAACTGTATTCGGGTCATCGGGGTGAACGATAATTCGGTGCACATTGCGGGTTTTTTCCAGCCCCATGAGCTGCCAGGTCTTGCCAGCATCGAGGCTTCGGTACACACCATATCCTCCCGTTAAACTATTTCTTGGGTTACCTTCTCCGGTACCTACCCATACCACATCGGGGTTTTTCTGACTAACGGCAACAGCACCTATCGATAAAGCCAGCTCAGAGTCAAAAATAGGCTCCCAGGCAATACCTCCGCTCTCCGATTTCCATAAACCACCGGAAGCTGAACCGGCATAAATAATTTCAGGTTGATCTCGCACCACATCTACCGTGGTGATTCTGCCACTCATACTGCCAGGGCCAATGCTCCGGGGTTTAAGCGACTCCATAGCACTAAAGTTGATTTGCTGTGCCTGCACTGAAAACATCAGTAAAAAAGAGGCTACAACCATCATCCAAAAGCGCTTTTGGCGATGATTAGAATGTTGAAGATTCTGCATAGTTTAAAAAGGTTGATTTCGCTTTGGACAAGTAAGTAATTGAAAAGTTTATTGCCTGATTTGAAAATGGTATGAGCGGTAAGCCCAATGGTCCAGCTGCTACCATTCAAAGCGAGCTCCTTGGGCAAGTGGTGGCTTCTTAGTAAATTCCTCAGCCTTAAACTATAAGACCATGAACATCTCTCAACTCACCTCTTGTTTATCACTATTTTTCTGCCTCACACTCTCTCTTTCTGCTCAGGTTTCCGATAAGCTCGAAATGCTGGACATCTTTAATCTGGAGTATGTTTCTGACCCTCAAATTTCGCCCGATGGCCAGCGCATAGTATATGTAAGAAACTTCAAGGACATAATGACAGATCGTAACCTGTCGAATCTATGGATTGTTAATTTCGATGGAAGTCAAAATCGGCCATTGACCACAGGAGAACAAAGCGACCGATCGCCAGTATGGTCGAATGATGGCTCAAAGCTGGCCTACATCTCCAACAAATCGGGAAAAACAGAACTGTACTTGCGCTGGATGGACACCGGTCATGAAATGGTTCTGGTCAATTCGGAAAAAACTCCCGGTAATATCACCTGGTCTCCTGACGATAGGTTTCTAGCATTCAGCATGTTTGTTTCGGAGTCCCAAGCCTCTCCTATTAAAATGCCAGCAAAACCAGCCGGAGCGGAATGGAATGCTCCGCCCAAGTATGTAGACAAACTGGTTTGGCGAATGGATGGTGTGGGTGAGCTCCCCTCAGGGCACCAGCAGCTCTTTACCGTACCCGTTTCGGGTGGAACACCCCGGCAGCTTACCAGCGCACCCTATAACCACTCTTCTCCGGAATGGAGCAAAGATGGCCGACTGATTTACTTTAGTGCCAACATGCGAGAAGATGCTGAACTGGAAGCTCAGGACTCTGACATTTACACCATAGAGCTTAGCACAGGAGCCATTAAGAAAATCACTAACCGCTACGGCCCGGACAGCAGCCCGAAAATATCGCCAAACGGAAGGCAACTGGCCTATTTGGGGTATAACGATGAATACAAAGGCTACCAACTGAGCCGACTGTACGTTGCTGAAGCCAACGGAGCCAATCCGAAGTTAATTTCCGGTAATCTGGATAGAGACGTGAACAGTATTCACTGGGCAGCCGATGGCAAAAGTCTTTATTTTCAGTATGTAGACAAGGGACATACTAAAATTGGCAACATCACGCTGGACGGTAAAGTTACAGAAGTTGCCGCTGGTTTAGGCGGAATGTCTCTCGGAAGGCCCTATACCTCGGGTGCCTATAGCATAGCCAGGAATGGACGCTATGCCTATACCTGGGCCGAAACTCACGAACCAGCCGATTTAGGAGCCGGAGAAGCAGGTAAAAATAAGCGACTGACGTGGGTAAACGAAGACCTCTTCGGACACAAAAAACTGGGCGCTATTGAAGAAATATGGTACAAATCATCTGCCGATGGACTGGACATTAATGGCTGGATAGTAACTCCTCCGGATTTTGATCCGGGTAAGAAATACCCATTGATTCTTGAGATTCATGGAGGTCCATTCTCAAGCTATGGCCCCGTATTTTCTGGCGAAATTCAACTGATGGCTGCAGCCGGATATGTAGTGCTTTATACAAATCCCAGAGGCAGCACCAGTTATGGTGAAGCCTTTGGCAATGAGATTAACAAAAATTACCCCAGCCATGACTATGACGACCTGATGTCTGGTGTGGATGAGCTTATAAAACGGGGCTATATCGATGAAAATCAACTCTTTGTCACCGGAGGATCAGGAGGCGGTGTGCTTACCTCATGGATTGTTGGCAAAACTAATAGGTTTAGAGCTGCTGTAGTCGCTAAACCGGTCATTAACTGGTACAGCTGGTCGCTCAATGCAGATATGTCGGCCTTTGCTACCCGCTATTGGTTTGAGAAAAAGCCTTGGGAAGACCCTGAAAAGTACCTCAAACACTCTCCTATTTCGCTGGTAGGGAATGTAACTACTCCTACCATGCTTTTAACAGGAGAAGCCGACCTGAGAACACCTATTCATGAGTCGGAGCAGTTTTATACGGCTCTTAAGCTAAGAGGCATAGAAACGGCTATGGTCCGCATTCCGGGAGCATTTCATGGCATTGCAGCCCGCCCCAGCAACCTCATTGCCAAAGTGTCGGCCATACTCACATGGTTTGACAAATACCGTACTGAAACGGTAGATCTGGAGAGAAAAAGATAAACTCCAAATACAGGGAAGCACAGGGCGTTTATTTGCCTTGCCTGAGTCTACTAAAAAAGGAATCGCGATAAGCCTGGCTCAACGGAATTTTAGATTTACCAATACTCACCTGATGCGCCTCAAAAGAATTGAGGTGCTTCAGGTTGATGAAGTATGACTTATGGATTCTTACAAAGGGGGCCGGCAGGCTGGCTTCCAATTCTTTCATGGTTTGAAGGCTCATAATTTTGCCTTTAGCCGTATGGTAAGTCACATAATTGCCACTACCTTCTAAAAAGTACACCTCATCCACAGATACTTTATGAGTTTCGGTACCGCTTTTAATTAACAGATAGGTTTCTTCATTACCCACAGGCTCTACTGAAGTAGTCAAAGGCTTTGTCTGGGCCATAGCTCGCTCGCAAGCCTTTACAAAACGCGCAAAGTCTACCGGTTTCAACAGGTAATCTACGGCCTCTACTTCAAACCCCTCTACGGCATATTCCGAATAGGCCGTGGTAAAGATTATTTTAGGAGGTTTTTGAAGAAGCCGGGCTAGTTCCATTCCGCTAAGATCGGGCATGTTAATATCCAAGAACATAAGGTCTACCGGATGCTTTCTGAGATAGTCGAGTGCATGCATGCCATGCCGGAAAGTGGCTACAAGTTCAAGCCCCGGCACTTTACCAATATAATCGACCATTACTTCCAAAGCCATAGGTTCGTCTTCAACAGCAATTGTCTTAAAGGGTTGCACCATTACATTGTTCATTAGTTCTTACAATCTACTTTCAATTGCACGCGATACCAATTTTCTTCTGTGCTTATCTCCAACTGGTGTTTTTCCGGGTAAATTAATTTGAGCCGTTGTGTGGCATTTTGCAAACCTATACCCCCAACCTCTTTAGAGTTGACCTTATGAATAGTGTTCTGCAGGGTAAACAGAAGATGCCCGTTTTCTACCTTACAGTTAAGCGCTATAGCCGATGGCTTAGTCAGTGAAATACCATACTGAAAGGCGTTTTCTACGAAAGGAATAAGTAAAAACGGAGCAATACGCAAACTCTCATCATCTTCCGGCCAGGTGCAGTTGATGGTTATAGGGTCACTCTCCTGAAATCGTAACTGTTGCAATTCAATGTAATTCTGAAGGTACTCCATCTCTTTCCGCAGTGAAACCCTGTCGGCATTGGTTTCATAAAGCATGTAGCGCATAATACCCGCCAGCCTTGCTAGTTGTTCGGCTGTGGTATAATCGCCATTCTTTCTACTCATGGCAAACAAGTTATTGAGCGTATTAAAGAGAAAGTGCGGGTTAATCTGTGAACGCAGGAAATTAAGCTCAGAAGCCAGTTTTTCCCGCTCCAGTTCTTTCTGGTACTGCGTATCCCTAAGCCAGATCAGAAAGAATCCGTAGCCAAGTGATAGAAACAGAAAAAAGAAATTGAACACCAGCACCATACCAATTAACTCCCCATTGTACCAAGCTACCGGTCGGCCAAGTGTTTGTAGCAACAAGTAGTCGAAGGTAATTTCCAGCAGTGTGAGAAGCACAAAAGCTATTACAAGAGAAAGCACATATTGCTTACGCTTTCGTTTGGCCAGTTGCCTGGGCATCAGATAGAGCGCATTGCCATAAAAAATGACCACATTGATGATGGTTCCTACCAGCGAAGACCAAAAAAGACCTCCATCTTCTGCACTAAAATGTCCCATGGTAAGACCAAAAGCCGGCCAGGTGAGAATAAATAACCCTATCAGCCACAGACCACTCTCAAAAATGCGCAAAACGGTTTTCATAGTCGTTAAACTACAAGTTTTGACGCTTATCTCCTGCTACTATTGATGAAAGCCCGGTAACAATGGATAAACCCGCACTTTGGATTGACAAGACCGACTCATCAATTATTTCAGGCCTTACAACCAGCATTTGGCATCGTTGATGGATTTCATTTTTGTGGTATGCTCAACAAACCTAGTTTTGACCAAAACTCAGAAAATGAAACAGTTATATACTTTAATGATGGCCCTACTGGTTTGTACAACCGGTCTGGGACAAACAAACAAAAAAGAATCGATCGACCGATTTTTGGAATTGCTCCACGAAAACCAACAAAATATGGGGGTGGTAGCCATTTATACCAATGGCAAGGAAGAGTATAGCAAGGCTGCCGGATGGATTAACGCAGAGAATAAGAAGCCGTTGGCCGGTGACACCCGATTCCGAATTGGTTCCATTAGCAAGATGTTTACTGCGGTGCTGGTTTTCCAGTCTATTGAAGCCGGGCAATTGAGTTTGGATACTAAGTTATCGAAATTCTACCCGGGCATAAAAAATGCCGATCGGATCACAATTTCCCATATGCTTCACCATAAAAGCGGTATCCCCAACTTCACCAGTTCACCGGTGTATCGCGAAAAAATGTATAAGGGCATGACTGAAAAAGAGGTGATAGCCCTTATCGAAAGCCTGCCTGTGGAGCTAGAGCCCAATGCACAAACTTCATATTCCAATTCTAACTATTACCTTTTGAGCCGCATTTTAGAAAAGGTTACTGGTGAGTCTTTTGCCAGATTGCTGGATAAAAAAATCAGCCAACCTCTAAAACTCACGGCAACAAGCTATGGTAAGAAGATCAATGAAGCCGGTAATGAGGCTCACTCTTATAGTTTCGATGCCGCCAGTGGCAGCTGGAAACGCATGGAAGAAACTGAAATGGGTATACCTCAAGGTGCAGGAGCCGTAGTATCGAACACCAGGGATCTGGCTACTTTTATTCAAGCACTTTTCGAGGGCAAACTTATATCGACAAAAAGCCTGAATGATATGAAAGCTATTGACCAGGGCTTAGGGCGCGGCATGATGGTCTTTCCCTTTTACGATCGGGTGGCCTATGGTCATAATGGGTCTATCGATGGATTTGAGTCGAGCCTGGCCTACTTTCCTGAAGAAAAAACGGCCTTGGTAATTTTATCGAATGCCGTTGGAGAATATGGGTTTAATAATGTGGCCTTGGGAGTGCTAAGCTACTGGTTCGACAAACCTTTTGAACTACCAAGCTTTTCAGACAAACCGGTTGAGTTGAGTTCAGAACAACTAAAGGCTTTCGAAGGCACCTTTGCCAATAGCAACTTGGGCATGAAAATTAAGCTTTGGGTTCAGGATGGAGCCCTGATGGCTCAGGCAGAAGGACAGTCGGGTTTTCCTCTGGCGGCCTTCGAAAACGATACGTTTAAGTTTTCTGCAGCTGGCATAGTCATTAAATTCCATGAGAACCGCGATAAGTTTACCCTACTGCAAGGTGGCGGTGAGTTTATCTTCGAAAAACAATAGTTATACGGACAGAAAATACGGCTTAGAGACTCAATTGACCTATTTTCTATGAAGCCCCCAACCGATAGGCATTCTATCGGGAAAGGGGCTTCTTTAATGGCCGACACTAGCCCCTTTTGCACACCCTTGTAAACTCACAATAGCTGCAACGCTCCAAATCATCTGTTTGGGTAAAAGGTACGGAAACATCGTAAATCTCCTGAACAAGCTCTTGCAGTCTCTCCGAAAAGGCTTCAATTTCAGCATCATCAAGTGTTTCACCGCCTTTGAGCCACTGGGTGCCTTCTCTAAGACTTTTCAGTGTAGTGATACCCACTTTTATGGGTTTCTGTACGTGGGGACGCACCAATACGGCATACAAATAGGCCTGAAAACCCGATTTGTACTTGGGCTCATTGAAATGAAGTTCGAGTATTTCTTCGTCCGGCTTCGGGGAACGACCCCTCGGCACAAAATCTACCCTACCGGTTTTATAGTCGGTAATACGCAACACTCCATCTTTCTCGTCAATCCTGTCTATGGTTCCACTTATCCGAACAGTGCCCTTTCCTTCTACCTTTACCAGCTGTTCATAGCCATCTTCTTCTAACCCTATTACCTCAAAAGGTGCATCGGCCATGTCTAAGTCCAGCACCTTTTGTATCAGTTGCTCCATCACCTCTTTGGTTACCAGATCTCGTCCGGTAAGCTGTTGGTGGTCTTGAATAATCTTGTTTCGGTGCAAAGAGTCAATAAGCTGTTTCTCTACCTGTGCTTTGAGCAGCTTTATTTGCTCTGAGCCAATAGACCGGCCAACCCAGGGTCGGTAGAGGTACTCCAACACCTCATGAACCACAATGCCCAGATTGCGGGCATCAATATCCTCTTCCACATCTTCCTGCTCTTTAAAACCGGCCACGTTTTTCAGGTAAAACTTAAGCGGACAGGTAACATAGTTGGTCAATGAAGTGGGCGATAAAAACTTTGATTGCCCGGCCTCTGTCGTAAACCGGCCAAGCAAACGCATTACTTCTTCACTCTTCTGTACCTCAACCACCTCTGTTTCTGCCGCATCGGGTATCCAGCCCTCGTAGTTTTTTTCTTCAACCCGATAATGGCTTAGAGGAGCATATCGTTTCAGTTGCTGCAAAATAAACCGACTCTTCTCCCCAGAAGAATCTGCCTCGGTAGTGTTATCGTACACCCAATGTATTTGTTCAGCCCGCTGCATAAGTCGCTTAAAGTGGTAGGCATAAATGGCATCTTGTTCTTCGAAGGTGGGTAGCCCAAACACCCTTCGTAGTCCGTAAGGAATATATGAGTTGAGATTTCTGGCGGTGGGTAACTTGCCTTCGTTGGCCGAAAGCACCACCACCTGTTTAAAGTCAAGGGTTCTTGTTTCCAGAAAGCCCATAATCTGAATTCCCTGCACTGGTTCTCCCTCAAACGGAATCTTTACGGCTCTAAAGTGCTCCTGAATAATCTTTTTAATAAGCTTAAGGCTGAAGTCGGTTCTTCCTTCCAGATAATCGTTGAGTTGGTTAAGCGATTTGAGCAGAAAGTAAATAAACTCCTGATCAGTAAGTGCGGTGTTTTGTTCTTTGAACGTATAAAAAACTGCGGTGAGATAGTCTTTCAGCGCCTTATACAGGCCTTCCCAGCTTTTCTCGGCCTGCCAGAGTGTAGAGAGCTGCGAGCTCTGAATGAGTCTTGTCAACTCTGACTGACTCACTTTAGTACGCTTTTCTCTCACCGCCCATTGGCTAAACTCCTGAGATACTCCTCCATGAAAGACAGCAGCGTATGGATTGGCTAACAAAGGCCTAAGGTCGAAGGTATGAAAAACCCACTCCCCCTCCTGTTGACGGGCCTTGTGCATTAATTCCAGGTAGCTGAGCACAAAATCAAATACCACCGTAGATCGCATGGGATAGCCCATGGTTACGTTGATCTTATGTTTTTGGGCAGGCATGGCATACAACAATGGCACCAGCAGTTTTTCATCGGCCAGTACTATGGCTGTTTCTTCAGGCTTAGCTCCCCGGTCTATGAGCTCGGTAACCAAGCGTGCCCCTAGTTGTGCCTGGGCCATGTTTTGCGAAACACTGTGAAGGGTTACCTGCTTCGGCACCTCTAATGAGCGAGCATCAAAAATCAGACTCTTGGGCCACTTGGCGGTGTACTCTCTCAGAAAATTCCCGGCCTCCTCTTTCTTTTCTTGCAGGTAATACGAGTCGGCATCCCAATAGAGCTGCGCCTTACCCGATTTTACCAGAGCATCGAAAATCAATTCTTCTGATTTACTCAGTGCATTGAACCCACAGAAATGGTAATGTACATATCGGTGATCGAAAGATTCTTGTGTCAGTACACTGGCCAGATTTCGGTACAGCATTCCTCCATAGGCCTTTTCTTCTTGAAGCAGCGTTTCCTGGTACTGCTCATAGACAGCTCCCACTTCTTTCCATATTTTGAGAAACTCGGTGAGCAGTTTCGTTTTTTCCTGTTTTTCTGTCAGCGTTCGGTAGCGAGCTATTATTTCCCTGAATTCATCGGAATAGCCGAACACATGGTCTATTTCCTTTATGTTTTGCAAGGCTGAATATATCTTTTTGGCATCGGCCATATACCGGTCTATCTCATCGTAGTCTTTGAGAATAATCTTCCCCCAGGCATAGAAGTCATCAAACTGCAGGCTACTATCTTTCTTTTGGTAGATTTTGAAAAGGTGGAAGAGTAAGGTAAGCTCATCGGTAATGGTCAGGCCCGTCATGCGCTGCACAAACTCTTCTATGCTCAGTATGGCCGGTAGCATAAAGTTGCTTTCGCCATGCGCAGCCAATAAGGCCCTCTTAAAAAACACCCCTCCACGCTTGGTTGGAAATACAAAGCAATGATTTTTGAGCTCACCCAACTGACTAACAGAAAACTGCTCAACAAGTAACTGATGGAACGTTTTCATACACCAACCTCCCTGATTAATACCGGTTCTACATAAACCAAAAACCCGCTAACATTGGAGTATCCCATAGCCTGAATGGCATGCATATATCGCTTAACCTGCTGCTGATGCGCTTCACTTTCCACTTCTTTTTTATAATCCACCACGATGGCTTTTTCTCCCTTCAGCATCAAACGGTCGGGCTTATGCTCACGCCCCTCAAACCATAAAGTGCGTTCGTTGTACACCTCATAATCACCAGAAAACCAATCGCATAGCTTTTCTTCCTCAAAAAGTCTTTCGATTCGCTTTTCTACCTCCCGGGCTATTTCTTGGTTAAACTCTCCTGCCTGTACCCGTTGCCTCAAAACCACAGGCAAATCTTCTTTCATCAATACATCGGAGAGCACATCGTGCACCTGATTGCCCAGAGTAATGTTTCTGGCTTGTTCAGTTTGTTGAAGCATAAAAAAACGTTCGGAATCATTTCTGATACTCAGTTTTTCGAGAAAGGAATCTTCAGGATATATCTTTAACACCTCCGCATCGGAAGCCGAATCGGTGCCACTTACTTTTTCATGTTCTTCTCCCAACTCCCATTGCATTCCTCCATCGGTTTCGGTGGTCTTCATACCAATGTCCTCCACCAGATCAACCAGCAGTTGATGAATGCTTTGCCCCCCCGATCGGGTGGCCGGGGCAGAAAGATACAGCTTCTCCCGCGGGCGCGTAAAGGCCACGTAGGTTTTATTGAGAATATCTAAAGCCGACTCTTCTGCCTCACGGAGGTAATCATCGGCAAAATGAGAATCCATAAGCAGCCCCTTGCTGAAATCGAGGGGTATAAACCGAAGCTCTTGCATGTCTTCCGGAGTGTTGGAGGTCCAGAACTGATGCATTTGAGCCGGAGGCAAAATTTGCCAGTTGGTGAAGGGAATAAACACTATGGGAGCCTCAAGTCCTTTCGACTTGTGGATGGTAAGAATCCGTATGGCATTGGCATGCTCGCTGGTAGCCACCGTTTGGTTATCTCCTTCTTTTTCCCACCACTCCAGGAAACTACTTACAGAACTGCGTCCTTTTTGTCCCTGTTCGAGTACCAGATCGAGCAGTTGCTGCAGGTAAATATCAGATTGATTGCTGAAGTCAAAAATGATGAGCAATTCGCAAATAAGATCGAAAAGCGACTGCTGCTTGAGCCTGTGCATTTGCTCAAAAAAAGCCGGAGGAAAGCCTGCATCCTGCAGAGTTATTCGCTCACCCGGGCGGGTTTCTACTACGGGTTGATAGGCTTTGCCCTTCAGCCTGCAGTATAACACCATCAGGTTGAGTAAGCGTACATCGTCATTATCGGTTTGCAAGTAGGCCAATAGCTCAAGAACAAAAACCACTAAATCGCTTTGGCTGAGCTTAAGCGAATCACCGTTAATAAAAGGTACTCTGGCCTGAAGAAAGGCATTGGCCACATCTGGTATTTCGCTATTGCGATTTACCAAAACCAGCATATCACCATAGCTATAACCCAATTCGATGTTTTGAGCTATTTTAGCCATGAGGTGGCTCACAGAGGCCTCTTTCCAAAGGTCATCGTCCCAAAAAGAGACCTGTACAAAACCACCTTGCTGTTTCTTTATTTGCTGCGCATGATCTTGAAAGGCCAATTCGAAAAGTTCGCTATTTGACAACGAGTCGTTGGTCTTTAGGGCAGCAGGCAATTGGGCAAACAAAGCGTTGTTGAAAGATACAATCTGGCTAAGGCTTCTGTAATTATCTACCAGTCTCTTATCGGCATCGGCCGAATAAAAAGCACCCAGGTCTTGCCTTATTTGGGAGAGCAGAAGCCTCATATTTCCACCTCTGAAACGGTAGATAGACTGCTTTACATCTCCTACAATAAGTACCTCATGACCTTCTGAAAGGGCATTAATAATTAATGGTCTCAGGTTGTTCCACTGAAAATTGGAGGTATCCTGAAACTCATCGATCATAATGTGTTTATAGCTGCTCCCCAGTTTCTCAAAAAGAAAAGGCGCATCGGCCTCATTGAGTACTTCTTTGAGTATACGGTTGGTATCTGAGATGAGCATTACGTTGTGCTCATCGCGATAATCTTTAAGTTGCAGGTTGAGTGATTCGAGTAGCCCAAAGGCATAAATATTTCGGAGTACTGCCCTGTTGGTGTTGTAGTTTTTCCTTTCTTTTAGAATAAAATGAAGGGCTTCATTGCCTAATATGGCCAACTGCTCTTCGCCCACCTGACAGGCCAACTCAAATTTTGGGCTTTTTTTTGCTCCCCATTTCATCTCTCCATCGAGAGCCTGAATAAATCGCTTTTTATGCTCAATATCGTATTCTTCTTTTTGGAGTGCATAAAAGGCTGCTAACGGCCCTGATCGGCTATAGTTAAAATCATTCACCGTCAGACCGTATTGATTCATAAGATCAAAAGCCTTGTTGGCAAACAATCTGGCGGTATTTTCGAACTTAGCCTTTTGAGCTTTAAGCCGGTCTATTACCTCCTTTAAAACCGAGAAGTTTACAGACTGCCCACTGAACCCTTCCTGAAAGGCTTCACTAAAAAGGTTGTTTCCCAACTTCTCTATTTGGCGGTCTACATTCCAACTTTTGTCGTTTTCTATTTGCTCTTTCGAAAACAGAGTAAGCCACTCTTTTACCTCCGGCTGCTGATCAATGGTTCGAAATAGGTTTTCGATAGTCTCGGTGAGCGCCAGTTTTTGATTCATTTCTACCTCATAGCTCAAGGGCAGGTTTAGTTCACGGGCAAAGGATTTTAATACCCGGGAAAAAAAGCTGTCTATGGTTGATACTTCAAACCGACTGTATTGATGAATGATGAGATCGTATGCTTCTTCGGCCCTTGAGGCTACTTGTTGAGCATCGAACCGCCCATCAAACTCACTAAGTAACACTTGCTGTAAATCGCTGAAGTTTCCGGAAGCCAGGTCTTGAAGAGCCTTTAATATCCTGGATTTCATTTCTTCTGTGGCCTTATTGGTGAAGGTAATGGCCAGAATATGTTTGAAGTCTTGCGGATTGGCGATAAGCAGCTTTACATATTCCTTCACCAGAGTGAAGGTTTTACCGGAGCCGGCAGAAGATTTGTAGACGGTTAATGCCAAGGGTTGCTGTGTTTGACATGAAATTAATTAATGATGGCATAAACTTGGACAGTTTATCGCACCAATTTAAAACTACCTCGATAGGTTTCTTCAAAACTAACTTCATTCAACCTACCGGCATAAAAGACAATATAAGAGTAGTTGCCAGCAGGTGCCTCAGCTCCGTTGTAGTTACCATCCCAGCCCTCGGAGAGGTCTTCGGTGCTAAACACCACCGTACCCCACTTGTTGTAAATCTGCATGGAGTACTTAAGCGAACAGTCGGCAACGGGCTTAAAGGTATCGTTGGCACCATCGCCATTCGGGCTGAAAGCATTGGGGAAGAATATTTTTGGGAAACGCTCGGTCACGTCAATGGTCAAAGAGGTTTCACAGCCGTTGGCATCGACTATGCGTACATTGTAGCTCCCTTGGCTTAGTCCACTGGCATTGGCATCATCGGTAGTCGGGTTATTGCTCCAGTAAAATTGGTAGTCGGGTGTGCCTCCTTTGGCATCGATATATGCCGTACCATTGGTGGCTTGCGGACAAATAGGGTCGTTAATCAGGCTCTCTAAATCGGGTTCCAGCAATGGGGGCTCTGTAATGGTAAAACCGGTACTTACCTGGCATCCGTTCTTATCGGTAACTATTACCTGGTAGGTTCCTGCTCTCAGGTTAGTATTCACATGGCTATTGGTAGTGGTTTGAGTGTTGCCTTTTATCCAAGTAAACTCATAATCGCCATTGGCAAAAGTCACACCACCTGTCACCGTAATATCGGCCACTCCATTGGCTTCTTGAAAACAGCGTACCGGAAGAGTGACCGGCTGATCTAAAATACGTAGTTCATCGGGCTCTGCTACAGTAAAAGTTTCTGTGAGTACGCAGCCTAGTTCATCGGTAATGGTTGCAATATAGTCACCGGCCACCAGGTTATTGATTTGAGCACCCGTAAGACCATTATCCCAATTGACAGTGTAAGCACCGGGTTTACCCCCGGTTATGTTCAAGGCTATGTCTCCTGTACTTTCTCCAAAACATAAAACATCATCAATATTGGCTGTTACCTGTAGGGGTGAATAGACAACCACCTCTAGTTGATCGGAAAAACCTTCACAATCAGAGATTGCAGGGTTATATTCTCGGTACCATACCTTGCCACCGCTACCGTTGCCCCAATTTATAAAAACCTCATTGGCCGTTGGGTTAGAGTCCGGGGTAATGGTTCCTCCCTGAACAAACCACTGGTACTGCGACCCGTTAGTTTGAGGTGTAAAGTAGCGCACTCTATTTCTGTCGTCATAGCAAACCTCTGTATCGAAAGCGCCATCAGACTGAGGCAATGCCGGTTCCAATCGCTTGTTAATAATAACCGGAAGCTTAATGGTGTCACCTACGCAGCCTAAGCTATTGCGAGAAGTTACGGTAAGCGATGCCTGATCATTGGCTGCTCCCCAATTGACTGTTATGCTCTTGCCCGTGGTCGAAGAGGTTATCGTTCCTCCCTCAATACTCCATTCATAGGTATTAGAATCATCGCCAACGGCCGTATACTCAATACCTGTTACATCGGGGCAAACGGAAGCCGGGCCATTTATTTTTTCGAACTCTGTCTCCAGCACGGTCAATTGCTTAATCACTACTTCGGCTGTTCCACAAGAGCCCTGCCCATCGGAAGCCAAAAGCACCACTTCATATTCCCCGGGTTGGTTATACCTATAGGTTACACTTTCACCTTCGGCCGTATCGCCATTTCCAAAGTCCCATTGAAAGGTATTGAACCGCGGTTGTTCTCCGGCAGGAGTAATAAAAGAAGCGGAAAACTCAATCTCAGCATTTAAACAGGCTTTGTCCTGGATGACGCTGATAAACTCATCGTCTCCTTCTATCTTCAGGTTTAGATTTTCTAAGGCCACCCCGGCCGAGTAACCGAAAGATTCTGCATCTCCATAGCCATAAACAAAGGCTATTACCCCTTCTTCAGCCTCCAGTGTATGGTTTCCCCGAGAAATTTGAATACTGGCATATGCGGCATTTCCTACTTGAATAAAGCGGTTGGAAATGCTGCTGCCGTCCAGAAAAATATTATTAGTAGCTCCGGCTTCTGTAATCAGCGTCAAGTAGTATCTGTCAATCACCTCCACATCGAAGGCATTGAAGGTGACCTTATTTATGCGTTGCTCCAGAGGGCTTACCAAAATATAAAACGGGTCGGATTGGGTATTGTCGCAAGACCGCGAACGACTAAACTGCGCAAAGCTTATGGGCTTGTTAGAAGTTACGGTTCTTACCCCGCTCAAAGCCTTATTGATATAGTATTCTCCGGCATCCAGATTAATAACCGATTCGCCCGAAATATTCACCTCTGTGCCGTCTTCGGCTGCTATTATTTTAACATAGTCTCCTCCAAACCGGCTTTCATAAGGAATAAACATAAAATTTTTACCCCAGGTAGAAACAGGAAACATTTGTTCGAGCAGGTGATCGCGCGCGTCTCCACAACCACCCACATTGGTAAACACATTTCCACCAAATACCGCAATATTCTTACAATCGTCCGAATCGCTGCTCACTGACCTGACGTAGGTTCCGGTCAGGTCTCCATCGGCTTTAATGTGATATACCTCCCCCGCATTCAGCGTAACCACGGTTGACTCACCGGCAATCAACCCGTTGTAGGTATTGGTCGATGGAATGATCTCCACTTCAGAGCCATCCTGAACCCCAACAATTATCATATTGGATTCCCTGGCGGCATTGATTCGGTCACCATCGGGTTCGTAATGGGCTGTTACATAGTATTCTTTTCCCAAGGCATTGATGGGGAGAATTACGGCCGCATCGGCACTAAAACTTCGTTTATTAAGGGCATAGACCGATATGGGCTTGTCCGAAGTCACATGAAGTCCTATGGGGAAAATGCCTTCTTCGGTAGGCATAAATGTACCTGTAGGAATTTGTACGATTGACGATTCACCGGGAACCACATCAACTTCGAGATCGAATGAATTCAGCGGAGCGTTAATGCGCACCTTGGTTTCTTCCTTGGCTGAAAGGTAGATTTCTAACTGCACGTTGCCATCTTGGTTCTCCATAAAACCAAGCCAAAACTCACGCCCTTCGGTAGTTACCTGACCCCAAACGGTAAGTGTGCATAAAAGTCCTAATACGGTGCTAAATAGTCTCCTCAATTCTATTACAGCTAAGTCTCTTCTTTTACAACTATCCGCAGCATATTCACCATTCTTCCTGACGATTTACCGATGAAAGGCCATGAATACCTGTAGTAGTTGTTTACTTCAATCTACATAGATAAGGATAAAAACTAACGAATAAGCTCAAAACTCCCTCTAAATGTTTGTTCATAGGTAGTATTATTGATTTCAACTACATAAAACATGATGTAAGAGTATTTTCCGGCCGGAGCCGGCTGTCCCTGGTAGGTACCATCCCACCCCTCCTGAATATTTTCGCTGGAAAAAACAACTGTACCCCACTTGTTATAGACTTGCATGGAAAAAGACAACTCACAGTCGGTCACTGCACGAAAAACATCGTTTACACCATCGCCATTCGGGCTGAACGCATTGGGCAAATTTACCTTGGGAAAACGTTCCTCAACAGTAAGGGTATGGCTGGTCTCGCAGCCGTTGGCATCTACAATGCGCACGGTATAGTTGCCCTGACTCAACCCGGTAGCATTGGCATTGTCTGTTGTTGGGTTGCTGCTCCAGAAAAACTGATAGTCGGGCACACCGCCTTTGGCATTGATAAACACTGAGCCATTGCTGGTTTGCGGGCAAATGGGGTCGTTGATTATAGATTCAATATCGGCCTCAAGCAAGGGTGGCTCGGTTATGACAAAGCTGGTGGTGGCCTGGCATCCGTTGGCATCGGTAATCGTGACGGTGTAATTCCCTGCCCTCAGACTGGTATTTACTCTGCTGGTGGTAGTGGTGGCGTTTCCATTACTCTCCCAGGTGTAACGATATTCTCCATTGCCAAATGTGGTTCCTCCTTCCACATTCACCTCTGCCACTCCGTTGGCCTCCTGAAAGCACCTTACGGGCTGTGTGGTTACGGTTCCAACCACCTCAAGGGGCTCTGGCTCGTCTACTGTAAAAGTTTCTGTGTGCTCGCAGCCCAATTCATCAGTTATAGTAGCCGTATAGTTACCGGCCACTAAACCACTTATGGAAGTACCGGTTGCACCATTGGACCAGGCTACGGTATAGTCCGATCCTTTTCCACCGGAAATGGCCAGCGTAATTGCTCCATTGGCCTCACCATTACACAATACATCTGATATAGTTGGGGTGGGCACTATGGGCGAATAGATGGTAACCTCAAGGAAGTCGGAATAACCTTCGCAGTCGGTAATCAATGGATTATATTCTCTGTACCAAATGCGCCCGCTGGCACTATTGCCCCAGTTTACAAACACTTCATTGCTGGTTGGGTCTGAATCGGCCGTAAAGCTGCCTCCACTTACAAACCATTGATATTGCGATCCGTTGGTTCGCGGAGTAAAATAGCGTACTCTGCTTCGGTCGGTATAACACACTTCTGAATGGCTGAAACCATCGGTTTGAGGAGCGAGTGGTTCTAGTCGTTGGTCTATTTTCACATTAAGCGTAACCGTATCTCCAATGCACCCAATGGAATTAGTCACCAATACTTTCACTGAAGCATCGGCTTTGGCCACTCCCCAATCAACCCGAATATTATCTCCATTGTCCTGGGCAATCGTTCCGCCATCTACAAACCACTGGTAGGTATTACCGACCACTCCGTCTATGCTATAGGCAATATTAGTGATGTCCGGACAAACGGAAGCCGCTCCAATTATATCTCCATAGACAATATCTTCTACCTGAAAAGTTTTTGTAATGGTTTCTGAATTGCCGCATGAGCCGGTACCATCGGAGGCTATCATGGTGAGGGTATACTCTCCCGGAATAGTGTATACATGCTGAACCTCTTTACCGGTGGCCGTTGTTCCATCACCAAAATCCCATTCAAACTCCGTATAAAGTGGGTTGAGACCAGGAGGCGTTTCAAAATCAACACTGAAGTCGATAAGCGAGTTAACACAGGCTTGGCTCACAATAATTCCAATGTCTTCATCATCACCCTCCAACCTCAGGTTTAGATTTTCCAGTGATGCACCGGCCACATAGCCAAACGACTCTACCTGTCCAAAGGCATAGATATAGGCTATAAAGCCTCCACTGGAAGACAAGTTATAGTCTTGACCACGGTTGATCGTTAAGTTGGCAGCCGAATAATCGGTACCTGAAACTGCCTGAAAAACACCCGATGAAATGGCCGCTCCATCCAGAAACACGTTAGATGTATTGTTGGTGCGGGTTACAATGGTAAGGTAGTAGTCATCGAGTTGTGTGGCTTCCAGGGCGTTGAAATTGATCTCCTGAAGCTGTTGCTCGTTTGGACTGAGCATAATCATAAAGGGGTCGCCTGTACCCACTACCTGATTATTGTCGCAGCTCATAGTTAAGCTATATTGTGCCACCTGAACCGGTTTATCGGCCACAATAGATATTAACTCGTCTTCCACAAAAGTCTCATACTCACCAGCGTTGAGGGTATATTCAACCCCATTTCTGGTAAATTTTGTATCATCTTCCGAAGCCATTACCCTCAGCAAATAGGCTATGCGACCTTCGTAGGGCACTGCTATATAGTTTTTTCCCCAGGTGTTTACAGGATACATCTGTTCAAAAAGCTGATCGGCCGCAAAACCACCGGAGTAATCGGTGGTTCCCTGCGAGGCACTACAGTCTAAACCTCCGGTCACTCGGGTCCATTTGTTTCCTCCAAAAACCGCAAAATTCTTACAGTCATCAGCTTGCGCTGAAACTGAGCGTATGTAGGTTCCGGTAAGGTCGGCAAAGGCCTGCAGCTGATAAATTTCTCCACGGCTCAAGGTAATGGTAAACGGGTTTCCGGCCGGCTCACCACTTACCAAAAGTACGGAAGGAGTAATTTCAATGGTGGTATTATCTTCAGTGGCCACCACCAACAACTCTGAAGGACTAAGACTGGTTCCTATTGCATCGTTGGGACTATTTTCGAAGTAGGCCGATACATAGTACTCTTTACCAATTGAATTAATTGGCAAAACTACCGTGGCATCGGCACTGGCTTGCCGGTTGTTGAAGGCATATACACTTACGTTTTGGTTGGAAGTGACATGAACCGCTTTGCGCTCTATGGCTCCCGATGCTCGAGCGGCAAACTCGTTGTTGGTGCCAAAGCTCACTATTTCCTTGTGGGTAATACCCGGGGTTACCACCACAGTTCTTGTCTCATTGGTGTGGTAGAGAAATATTTCCACATTGGCCACTACCTTAGAGGTAATGAAAATTTCTAGCGAAGATGGCGCCTGAGCATCATTGTTCTCCATATAGCCGAACCAGAAGTCTTTACCTTCTGTGGTTACCTGAGCCCAGGTATGGGTCCAAAGCACAATGGTCAGCATGGTTATAATTAGTCTCCTCAACTTTCCACCCGGTCTAGTTAGTCGTAATCCTAAATATGATCAATTGCCCACAAATTTGAATGTAAGCAGCACTGTTTTTTGCTAGCTTCTTATTTGACTAAAGGCATAACGCTAAGTTTAGCGAAAACGACATTCTTTCTTCCGCTCATTTGCATCTTGAACGATTATTGAATTGCTTTGAGGCAAAATTCAGCGCATGGAGATTAAAGCTAAGATTGAAAAAATACTTCCTACCCAACAAATAACCGGCACCTTTAAAAAACGAGAGTTCGTGGTTGAATATGCCGAAAACCCTCAGTACCCGGAGTTTATTAAGTTCGAATGCATTCAAGACAAGTGTGAATTGCTGGATAATTTTGCTCCGGGGCAAACAGTGATGGTTAGTTTTAACCTTAAAGGAAGAAAATGGACCGACCCTAAAAACGGTGAAGACAAGTATTTTAACTCTCTACAAGCCTGGAAAATTGCTGCCGAAAGCAACAGTGCAACAGCCAGTGCAGCCAACGGAGCTCCGCCACCATCGGCTGCCGATGAACCCGACTGGTTGAGCGAAGATTCTGACGACTTACCCTTTTAACTGATGAAATACGATGTGGTAGTTATTGGTGGTGGTATAGTGGGACTTGCCACTGCCTACCAGCTCTTAAAAAAGAAACCACAGCTAAAGCTGATTTTGGTTGAAAAAGAGAAACAGCTCTGCCGACATCAGACGGGTAACAACAGCGGGGTTATTCACTCCGGGTTGTATTACAAACCGGGGAGCCTCAAAGCGAAAAACTGCATTAATGGCTACCAAATGCTTCTGGACTTCTGCAATGAGGAAGGGGTGCCTTATGAACTATGCGGCAAAGTGGTTGTAGCTACCGATGAGTTTCAAAAGCCCTTACTTGAAAACCTTTATAAAAGAGGGCTGGAAAACGGGCTTCACGAAATTTCTAAACTCAGCCTTGAACAACTTAAAGAGATTGAACCTCACGTAAATGGTATAGCAGCTATTAAAGTGCCATATACCGGCATTATAGACTATACTGCCGTGGCCGAGAAATATGCCGAAAAAATTCGGCAGTGGGGAGGCACCATTGTACTGGGAGAAAAAGTTATTGCCATTCGGGAAAAAGGGTCCTCTACCTGGGTTGAAACCCCCGCTCAGGCCTTAGAAACTGCACTAGTAATTAACTGCGGTGGGCTTTATTCCGACAAACTGGCACGAAAAACTTCCGATGAAGTTGACCTCAAAATCATTCCTTTCAGGGGTGAATATTTCAAACTAAAACCGGAAAAAGAGTACCTCGTTAAACACCTTATTTATCCTGTACCCGACCCTAACTTCCCCTTTTTGGGCGTACACTTTACCCGCATGATCAATGGGGGTATTGAAGCCGGTCCAAATGCGGTTTTAGCCTTTAGAAGAGAGGGCTACAAAAAATCTCAGATTCATTTGGCCGAACTAATGGAATCGCTGTTTTGGCCGGGATTTCAAAAAGTGGCCTGGAAATACTGGAAAACCGGCATGGGCGAAATGTATCGTTCTTTTTCAAAGGCCGCTTTTACCAAGGCCCTTCAAAAACTTATTCCGGAAATTGAGGAAAACGATTTGGTTGATGGCGGTGCAGGTGTGCGTGCTCAGGCCTGCGACCGAACGGGAGGTCTTCTAGACGATTTTGCTATTTATGAGGCTAAAAATGCCATTAACGTGTGTAATGCACCAAGTCCGGCAGCCACCTCCTCACTTTCTATTGGCGATACGGTAAGTAATCTGGCCATACAGCGGTTTTGATTTTACAAAAGCCTAATGGCTTCATTTTTTGATTTAATTACGATTATCCTTAATTAGAAACATGAATATTTTTAGATCGGCATTAATGTGCCTTCTGCTTTTCACCAGCACCCTACTCACCGCTCAGGAATTCAACGTAATCTCCTACAATATTCGTTTCAACAATGCCTATGACAATGAAAACTGGTGGGGACATAGGAAAGAGGCCGCCATTGCCTTGCTCAATGCCCATAGCCCGGTAGTTTTCGGAGTTCAGGAGGCCGTTCTCGGTCAAATGAAATATATCGATGACCACATGCCAGATTATAGCTATGTAGGCGTTGGCCGCGATGATGGGAAAGAGCAGGGAGAGTTTAGCGCGGTATTCTATGACAACCGACAGGTAGAACTGCTCACCTCAGGAACGTTCTGGCTATCACCTTCTCCCGAAAGAGTATCGAAAGGCTGGGATGCAGCTCTCCCCAGAGTATGTACCTATGCCGAGTTTGAACACAAAGCCAGCGGAAAGAAATTTTGGTTTTTCAACACCCACTTCGATCATGTGGGAGAAGAAGCCAGAGCTAATTCGGCTCAGCTCATTGTAGATAAAATAAAACAAATAGCCGGAGACAAGGCTCCTATTGTATTGAGTGGCGATTTTAATACCACTCCAGATAAAGCTCCTTATGGACGTATAACTGCTTTTATGGACGATGCTTCAGCACTAAGCCCATCGGGAATCAAAGGACCAATTGGCACCTTCAATGGTTTTAAGCTGGATGCTGAACTTAAAAATAGGATTGACTACGTTTTCACCAAAAACCTAAACGTGTTGAACTATGCCCACCTGGATACCAAAAGAGATAATGGGCTTTGGGTAAGTGACCACCTGCCGGTGGTAGTTAAAATTGCTTTTCGTTGATAAACTCGAAAGCACGTATTTCGCTGTAAGTAAACTCTTCTCCCTTGCGCAAAAAGCCAACATGGCCTCCCCTTTCTGGTGTTTCCAGAAAGAGACTGGGATTCTTTTGAGCCATCTCATAAGGATAGCACCGCCCTTTAAGTAGTGGGTCGTTAAGTGCATTAATGATCAGACAAGGCCTATCTAGCTTCTCCAGAAACGGATAGGGATTGCAGTATTCATAAAAATCCTTGGCCGAACTAAAACCGTTCAATGGAGCTGAATATCGCTCATCGAACACCTGAAGTGAGGCAATATCGTCAATACCCGATAAGTCAATTTCCGGAAACTGAAGTGCTTTGGCCTTAATTTTAAGAATGAGTTTCTTCAGGAATCGCTGTTCATACAAGCGGTTTTCTCTTTGGTAAAGTGTTTCTACACTTTCGGGCAAATAACAAGGAGCAGAAATAGCCACGGCCGATCTCACCTGGGCGGGTAGCGGAAATTGGTCCAGCTCCCCAAGGTACCTGATGGTCTGCCCTCCACCCATGCTAATTCCCGCCAAAGCCACTTCCTCATAGTCACCAGATAACAAAGCATGGTTGACCACTGTTCTCAGATCATAACTGGCGGCATGATGATAAAGTACTTTCTGTCGGTTCATTTCTCCATTGCATGTTCTGTTGTTCCAGGCCACTACGTCCCAACCATTCCCCACAAAGAGTTTTACAAGAGCCTTTACATAATGACGATTTGAGCCTCCCTCCAGACCATGGCTAACAACCAGCAGCCGCTGATTTCCCCCCTTCACCCAATCTATATTGAGAAAATCATCATCGGGGGTCTCAATCTTCTCCCGCTCGTAATTCACCCCTTTAATTTTACGCATCATACTAGGGTAAATGGTCTCTATGTGTTTATTAAACAGGTAAAAGGGAGGTCCTTGATACCTCGATTGAATTAAAGGCATTCTGTTTCATTTATCTTTGGTGCAAACAAGAGAATATTAAACAATCTGAAAACGATTTTTTGTTTATTCGTGGCTCAATGCAAAAAGTAAAGTACTGCCTTTTACTTCTCATAGGCTGTATAGGCCTCCAGATTGGCCAGGCTCAAACCATTAGGGTGGTGAACCGCGAAAATGGCAAACCCATTGATTTGGTAACTATTAGAGAAAGAGGAACAGACCATGGGGCAGTAACCAACACTCAAGGGCTGGCTGAGCTTAAGAGTTTTGGTGCTGATGCGGACATAATTCTAATGCATCCCGATTTTAAATCTCACATAGTGCGCCTCTCCCGATTATTAAACAGAGGGTCTATAGTAGAACTCACACCTTTGCCCCAAACTTCAGCATATCAATACCGAAACTGGGCTCTTTGGGCCGAAGATACTCCTCATGAAATATTGGCTTTTCAGCGAAAAACGCTATCCATAACAGAGCCTTTGTCATCGGCCGAAGTTCTAGGGGCTAGCCACCAAATATTAGTGGCTAAAAACTTACAAAATGCCGGAAGCCCACTCATTAGAGGTTATTCGGGCAATGCCCTGCTTACCCGTCTGGACGGTGTGCGGCTAAACCATGCCCTGTATAGCCGAATTGACAACACACACCTGATGGTGGTTGACCCCAACAACCTCTACCAAACCTTGGTTTTACCGGGCACGGGTGGCTTACAATCCAGCAGCGATGCCCTGGGTGCAACCATAGACTTCCTCACCAAAACTCCAGCCTTTGCAGAAGGTGAATATCTGGGCATTTCTTCCGGAGGGCTACTCCGGTATTCTTCGGCCAATGGGAGCATTGCCGGCAACTACCAGATCGAGTTTAACCTCCCTAATATGTCCAGTTACTCCAGCCTTAGTTATACCAAAGCAGACGACCTGAGAACCGGAGCCAACCGACCAAAGTCACACCCTGATTTTGGCAAAAGACTATCTTATGTAATCCGTGAAAACAACACGGATGAGGTGGTTAACAATGAGAACGAAAACCGACAGGTTTTCAGCGGGTATGATCAATACCATTTTTTACAGAAGCTCCGCTGGAGTTTGGGAAGTTTCATGGACTTCACCTATTCTTTTCATTATTCAGGAACTTCGCATTTGCCACGATACGATAAACTCACTTATACCCTCAACAATACTCCGGCCTATGCCCAGTGGTACAATGGCCCACAACTCTGGCTTATGCACAGCCTTAAAACCAGCTTTTATTACCCTTCTCGCTGGTTCGATCGGATAGACATTACCACCGCATTCCAATTGACAGAAGAGCGGGTGAATAGTAGAAATTTTGGCAGCAATCAACTACGCATGCAACAAGCAACCGTTGATGCGCTATCGGTGAATGTAGATTTAGAGAAGGCCGTGGGTTTTAATGGCAAGCTCTACTATGGTTTAGAGCTCTTTTCCAATAAGGTAGAAAGTAAGGCACTAAGCAGAGACATTGTAACGCTTAGGGAAATGGATATCCAGACCGAATATCCAAACAATGGTGCAGATTATAATCTGGCCAACCTGTATTTGAGTGTTAAAGACCAGATAAGCGAGAGACTTGTTATAAGCAGTGGAGTAAGGTATACCTACACCCGGCTCAGGAGCGATTTTACTGACAAAACCTATATCGATTTTCCTTATGATGTATTGGTTAATGAAACAGGTGCGCTAACCGGTACAATTGGTGTTTCTTATAGGCCCGGCTCTTCCTGGAAACTGGGATTACTGCTCTCTTCAGGTTTTCGGCCTCCGAATATTAGCGACAATAGTCGGTTTTTTTCCGAGTGGCCCGGCATGGTGCTAGTACCCAACCCAGACCTGCAACCGGAAACTAATTACACCATAGAGTACTCTATAGCCAACAAAAGCAACTCAAACTGGAGTATTGAGTGGATACAATATCTGTCCTTTCTGCAAAACACTTTTACAGTGGCACCATTTCTTTTCAACAATCAGGACGAACTGAACTATGAAGGTGAAGTGGCCAAAGTATTGGCGCTGCAAAATATGGAAAGAGCACAGGTGTGGGGCACCTCATTGCGTGGCTACTGGAAAACCTCACAAGGCATTCATATTACCGGAAGCCTAACCTATACTCATGGCCAGAATTCAGAAACCGGGGTCCGTTTGCCACACATTGCTCCATTCTTTGGCCAATTGAGCATGGCTATGACACACCAAAAATTAACCACCCGGTTCGAACTAGAGTTTAGTGATGGTGTTCCGTGGCAAGAGCTCCCTCCTTCAGAGAAATACCGACAACACCTGTACTCAGCCGATGGAGCCCTGTCATGGTACATCGTCAATATTAAGAACAGTTACCAACTCAATAATTACTACAGTATCAACTTTAATTTGGAGAACCTGCTAAACGTCCATTATCGCAGCTACACTTCGGGCCTCAGTGCTCCGGGTTTTAATGCTGTAATTGCCGTTCGGGCTAACTTTTGAGTTCGTAATACTTTGTTAATCTTAGGTTTACCTTTTAGAAAAAGTGGCATACTACATTTATACTCAAATACATATCTATTCATATTTATTGGGTGTTCATAAAAAAGGTCTGTACTGCAGACTTTTTTTATGCGCTAACATTCCGTTTTTGCTGGGCCTATCTATAACTTGCGAGCCGAAAAATTGAAAGGGGTATTAAGGGCATCGAATCGTGCCGGTCAATGACTAAGGTTTCTGGAAGAATGGTCAACCCAACGGAAAAAAACATACTGAAGGAAACCCCATCAAAAGCATGACGGCCAATTCTTGCTTTCAATTTTTCTTGACATACTCGGTTTTAAAAAAACAGGGTTACTTACTTAAGTCGCAAG
>NZ_DDDQ01000040.1:28785-31924 GCF_002336325.1 Roseivirga sp. UBA1976
GCTTGTGGCTAGTATACTGGATCTGACAAGTGCGATCTAAATGAGTAACCGTAAAAAAAAGATGGAATAATGCACGTAGCTATTGCAGGAAATATTGGGTCTGGTAAAACCACATTGGCTAAAATGCTGGGCAAAAATTACCGATGGGACGTTCAGTTAGAGTCGGTAGATGACAACCCTTACCTGAAGGATTTTTATGAAGACATGACCCGCTGGAGCTTTCATTTGCAGGTCTATTTTCTCAATAGCAGGTTTAATCAGGTAGCACGAATCAGAGAGTCAGAAGGTAGCACCATACAGGACAGAACTATTTACGAAGACTGCTATATATTTGCCGCTAACCTTTATAAGTCAGGCTACATTTCGCAACGCGACTACAACAATTATCTGGACTTGTTCAAGTCTATGATTAAACACGTGCAGCCACCTGATTTACTTATTTATCTAAAGGCTGACATTCCCAAACTGGTGGCCAACATTCAGAAAAGAGGACGTGACTATGAAGAGCTTATTCGCCTTGAATACCTCAAAAACCTTAACAAGCATTACGAAGAGTGGATTGGCAGCTACGATCTGGGAAAGCTGCTCATTATTGACGTGAACCATCTGGATTTTGTAAATAATGTAGAAGATTACGCTTACGTGCTGGAAAAAGTAGACCTTGAAGTGAACGGTCTTTTCTCATAAAAGACAAGATTTACTTGAATTTCCAAAATAATGTGTAAATTCAAGCAACACTTAAGACACTCTACTTTTTAATAAAAACTTCCAAGTCCTGTTTCTTTGAAACGGGACATTTTTTTTAAAGCCCTCTCTCTCCTTCTTTAAGTACTTCCCAAGTGTGGTCGGCCAATAGTTTTACTGTAGCTATAAATTCATAGGGGCTTCGGCTACCCCACTCTTCAGGAGCTATCAACGAAAGCGTATCCGTACCATCTTTTTTCTGATACAAATGGTAGGTTCTTCCAATAATGGGGTCGAAGCTCATTTTGGCCTGATAAATTCGCTCCGATACCGTTACACGGTTCTGTATGGTTTTGGCCTGTTCTGCGAGCAGTTGCATTTGCTCGTAGATCTGCTTCATGTCCATATCGGTTTGGTCATACATGGCCGAAAGTGCCCTACCTTTAATTTTACCCTTATCTTCCGGTTTAATCAGTGCACTACCAACCGTGTGCGGAAAAGCAATGGTACCGGGATTTGGGGTCGTCATCTCCCCCATTCTTTCCAGGTCTATTTGGTCAACATTAACCTTTTTACCGCTTTTAGATTCTTTACTCACCTAGTTCAATTTAAGAGTGTCCGCCATGTCTTTGTTTTGAGCAGTGTCAATATCCGATGGAGCTATAGACTCTTTCAGGTATTTCTTCGACCCCGGAAAAGAAGTCTTTCTGGAAATGTCGTAGCCCACAATAATGGTAGCTACAATAAACACTAAACCTACTGCTACAAAAATCTTTTTGGACCTTTTCATGTTACGCAAACAGAACCTTTGAGATACAACAAAGTTTAACTTTTCGGTGCTAAATTCGGCAACAACGTGGAAAAAGCCTCTAAAACACTCCGCAAAATTATCCATGTAGATATGGATGCCTTCTTTGCTTCGGTAGAACAAAACGATAATCCGGAGCTGCGTGGCAAGCCTGTGGCAGTGGGCGGAAGCAGGGAACGCGGAGTAGTAGCGGCTGCCAGCTATGAAGCCAGAAAATTTGGAGTAAGATCGGCCATGCCCTCTGCTCTGGCCTACCGAAAGTGCCCTGAGATTATCTTTGTAACCCCCCGGTTTGAGCGATACAAGGAAGTTTCTATGCAAATACGGAGTATTTTTGAATCGTACACCGACCTTATAGAACCCCTCTCTCTTGACGAGGCTTTTTTGGACGTAACCCATAACAAAAAGGCCATGGCATCGGCCACACTTATTGCCAAAGCCATTAAACAGGAAATAAAAGCTAAGACTGGCCTTACCGCTTCTGCGGGTATATCAATTAATAAATTCATAGCCAAGATTGCCAGCGATTACCACAAGCCTGACGGACTCACCTTGGTGGGCCCGGAAAAAGTGACGCTATTTTTAGAGCAGTTGCCTATTGAAAAGTTCTTTGGAGTAGGAAAAGTAACTGCACAGAAAATGAAAAACCTTGGCATTGTTGATGGCAAAAGTCTGAAAGCGTGGAGCAAGGAAGCGCTCATGGCCAATTTCGGCAAAAGCGGTGCCTTTTACTACAATATTGTTCGGGGCAACGATGAGCGGCCGGTAAACCCAAACAGAATCAGAAAATCGCTGGGAGCTGAAAACACTTTTGATCATGACTTGAAAGAACCCACCGATTTAAAAATGGCACTGGACTCCATTATACTCACCGTTTATAACCGCCTGAAAAAAGCTGACAAATGGGGAAAGACACTTACCCTAAAGGTTAAATTCAGCGATTTCCGGCAAATAACCAGAAGCCAAACCTATGAAAAGCCTCTGGCAACGCTGGAAGACATTGCACAACACACCTTCAGTATTTTGGACAATATAGATCCTGCCGATTTCGAAATTGGAGTGCGCTTATTGGGTGTTACACTGAGTAATTTTGAAGGTGAGCAAGGAGAGTTGGCAAAAGCAGGTCAACAGCTTACACTAAACTTCTAATTTACTCATATTCAAAAAGTAAGGCATTCATTGCATACCTTCCTTTGGTTTGGAGTGATTGGATCGCACCTATACACAGGTCTGGTAATGTACAATCCATGTAAAAAAATGAAGGAAATGAGCCTGCTATTTTTGAATTTTATATACGATTACATTTGAGGTATTTTATATCTTGACCTCGAAAAACAGCTACTATGTCTAAACTTGTCATCAATAGCCATAAAGAGTTTGAAGCCTACGTTGGCAAAGAGTTGGGAGTTTCTGATTATCTAAAGGTAGATCAGGAGAGGGTTAATGCATTTGCCGATGCAACTATAGACCATCAGTGGATTCATATTGATGAAGATAGAGCCAGGTCGGAAGGTGCTTTTGGAGGCACCATTGCCCACGGATACCTTACCGTTTCTTTACTTCCCTACCTATGGGAGCAGATTGCTGAGATCAACAATATTAAAATGATGATCAACTATGGCATTGAGAAACTGAAGTTTAACCAAC
>NZ_DDDQ01000053.1:0-1709 GCF_002336325.1 Roseivirga sp. UBA1976
TAAGCCTGCACTGTGGAGCTTTTCTTATATGATCATAAAAAAACCCCGAAACAAGTCGGGGTTTAATTTATCATAATTGTTCGAATCTTTTGTTCTAGCCCTGAGCAGCCAACGCTTCGGCACCACCCACAATTTCGAGAATCTCTTTGGTAATGGCCGCCTGACGCGTTCTGTTATAGGTTAGCTTCAGCTCTTTAAGCAGTTCTGCTGCATTGTCTGTAGCCTTGCCCATGGCAGTCATTCGTGCACCATGCTCAGAAGCATTAGATTCCAAAACAGCTTTGTAGAACTGAATCTTCAATGACTTAGGTATTAATTCTTCAACAATAAAGTCTTTGGAAGGCTCATAGATGTAGTCTATGTTGGTGGTAGTGTTCTCTTCACGCTCCAGCTCAACTATTGGCAAGAACTGTTCTGTTCTTACAATTTGAGTAGCCACGTTTTTAAACTCGTTGTACACCAAATATACCTTATCATAAGTGCCATCTGCATAGGCCTGCATTGCGTATTCAGCAGCTTCTTTTACCGTATCGAAAGTAAGATCGCCAAAAACACCCCAAAACTGATTGATTACAGGGTATTCTCTTTTCTTAAAGCTATCGAAAGCCTTTTTACCAATTGGCAACACCTCGATATGCTTTCCGGCAAGCTCATTCGAATTAATCAGGTTTCTGCAGGCTTTAACAATATTGGAGTTAAACGCACCACACAAGCCTCTGTCTGAAGTAACCGGTACAATAAGCACCTTATTTACTTCGCGCTCCTGAGCATAGGTATTCATGCCTTCTTCTGTATTACCAGAAGATACGTTGGCCAAAAGCGCAGCTAGCTTTTCTGAATATGGCCTGAGCTGAATAATGCGATCTTGGGCTCTTCTCAACTTTGCAGCCGCCACCATTTTCATGGCTTTGGTAATCTGCTGAGTAGAGGATACCGACTTTATCCGCTCTTTTACTTCTTTTAAACTTGCCATAGTCTATTCTTGCCTGGGTTTCCCCAATTTGAATTAATATTTAGATGAAAGCTCTTTTGCCACCTGCTCTATAGAAGCAATGGCCGAATCGTCTAGCTTACCGGCCTTTAGGGCATCTAGTGCCGCTCTATGGCTGGTTCTCATAACGGTTAAGAACTCCTTCTCAAACTCTCTTACTTTCTCAACAGGTACTTTGTCTATGAGACCTTTTGTAGAAGCATAGATAATAGCTACCTGCTCCTCAACCGGTACCGGAGAGTATTGTCCCTGCTTAAGAATTTCCTGGTTTCTTCTACCTCTATCGATGGTCAGTTTAGTAGCCGCATCTAGGTCTGAACCGAACTTGGCAAAAGCCTCCAGTTCGCGGAACTGAGCCTGATCGAGCTTTAATGTACCGGCTACTTTCTTCATTGACTTAATCTGGGCTGAACCCCCTACCCTCGACACTGAAATACCTACGTTAATCGCAGGACGCACCCCAGAGTTAAAGAGGTTGGTTTCCAGGAATATCTGTCCGTCAGTAATTGAAATTACGTTGGTTGGAATATAGGCAGAAACGTCACCGGCCTGAGTTTCGATAATTGGAAGGGCTGTTAATGAACCACCACCTTTTACTTTACCTTTCAAAGAAGGAGGAAGGTCGTTCATAGCTGCTGCAATGTCATCGTTAGCATTGAGCTTAGCGGCTCTTTCCAAAAGTCTTGAGTGAAGGTAGAATACATCACCAGGGTAAGCT